>JABZFQ010000242.1 GCA_014237365.1 Desulfobacteraceae bacterium
TTTTCCGGAGGTTCGAATCGTTTTGCACATTCCACCAATATCTCGCATATATCACAGAGCGGGGAACCATCCCCGAAAATCAATAACTTTGTTCTATTTTGGTTACACTCAATTAATTTTACAAGGATAGAAGGAGGAAGGCGTATTAGTTATACGTCAACGACTGATAACACAGTGAAATTATTTAGGAACGGGACACAGCTTATTAATGTGTGGCTTTGCACACTTTCTCACCCGCTCACCTGCACACTTTCTCACTTTCTCACCCGCGCAATATCCGGGAGTAGACTGTCCCGTCTTGCGTCCAAAGCCTGTCTTTGTCAACCGTGAACTGTAAACCGACAACCGTAAACAGCTACAAGTTAAGGTGTGCGCCTCCGGCGTTGCCAATGAAACAAATTAAGAAACGAATCAATCATCACAGGACGGTCATTAGCCGTTCTTACAAATAGATAAAGCCCTATTCCTCCGATTACAATATTCGGCATCCACATTCCTATTAACGGTGGATAAACACCAGCCTCGCCGAAAACCCATCCTGCAGACAGCATCAAATAGTAAAGCAGAAAAAAAATCAGGCCAAGCACTAAGCCAAATGCCCTCTTTGTTGATTTTGACTGTACTCCCAAAGGAACGCCAAGAAGACCAAGAGCAAAGCAGGCAAAAGGAATTGAGAATTTTCTGTGAAATTCTATAAGTGCAGCATAGTATTTTGCATCTTTATTAATAGTATTTTTAAAATACTTATTCAGTTCAGCTATGCTCATTCCCTTTTCATCTTTTCGTCTTTTTTTTGTCGTGACGGATTTTTTCAGATCAAGATTTATGTCATAAGTATCAAAGGTTATCGAATGAACTGTTTTGTTCTCAATATCAACCTGATTAATTGTTCCATTGTGCAGCCTCAAGTGAAAAAGGAGTTTGTCTGGTTCGCTGTACATTTTTCCTCTTGGAGCTACAATTGTACTTATAATATTTTTTGTTCTTTGATCTTCAATGAAAATATCTATCAAGGCATTATTCTTTAAATCAATTTTATTCATATAAAGCATAACACCTTCAAAATTATCATTGAAAGTTCTTTCTTTCATTCCAATATTGACATTGGATGAAGCCACTTCATATGTTAATTTTTTAAAGGACAGCCTTCCCCATGACAATCCATATATAGTTATAAAACCTGTAAGCATACATCCTATAAGACAAAAAAGAAGCACAGGAGGAAGAAGTTTGTAAATGCTCATGCCACTGGCTTTAAGTGCAACAATTTCGTTGTCGCTTGACAAACGGAAGAAGGTCAACAGAACAGTTGTCATAATAGACATGGGGATTACAAACTCGAGAAAGTGCGGCATTGAGTATATAAGCAGCAACAGAACATCAAACAGGCTGATCCTGTAATTTACGATCATATTTGTAATGTCGAGTATCTTTGTCAGCAGAAAAATAAAGTTGAAAAACAAAAAATTGATGACAAAAGGAGGGATCATCTCTTTGAAAATATATTTATATATAATAGAGTTAATTTTCATAAACAACTCTAAGATTGCCGGTTAGACCACATTCTTGTCGTTCCCAAACTGCGATTTATAGAGTTTGCAATATTCTCCCTTAAGAGCAATCAGCTCTTCATGTTTTCCCTCTTCCACAATCCTGCCTTTAATTATAACAACTATTCTGTTTGCATAACCAATAGTTGAAAGCCTGTGGGCAATAACAAAGGTAGTTCTTCCCTTCATAAGATTTTCGAGCGCTTTCTGAACAAGCATTTCAGATTCGGTATCCAGAGAAGAAGTTGCTTCATCAAGTATTAATATCGGAGCGTCCTTTAAAAGAGCGCGAGCTATACATATACGCTGCTTTTCTCCGCCCGAAAGACGACTTCCCAGCTCTCCGATTTTTGTGTCAAATTTGTCAGGAAAACTCCGGATAAAATCATATGCATATGCGGCTTTTGCAGCTCTTTCTATATCTTCATTCAAGGCATTTCTATTGCCATAAGCTATATTATCCCTGATGGTATCATTAAAAAGTATGGGCTCCTGTGTAACTATTGCTATCTGCTTTCGAAGAGAAGAAATTGAAGTCTCCCTGATATCATTGCTGTCTATAAGGACAGATCCTTTGCTTACATCATAAAATCTGGGTATAAGATTAACAAGAGAGGTTTTTCCCCCTCCGCTCATTCCAACCAGTGCCAGAATTTCTCCGGGCCGTGCATCAAGGTTAATGTTTTTTAATACCATTTGATCGTCGTATTTAAAGAAGACATTACGGAAAGTTACCCAGTGAAACCCGGATTTTATTTTAACAGGATTTTTTTGTTCTATTATATCAGATTCCTTCTCAAGGATATCATAGATTCTGTCAGTAGCGGCAAGGCCCTGCTGTACCACATTGTTAAGTTTGCTCAGTTTTTTTACAGGGCCATAGAGCATAAGGACAGCACCAATGAAAGAAAAAAATGTTCCGGCCGACGAGGCGCCTGAAATCACTTTATAGCCACCGTACCATATAACAAAAGCAATCCCAAGACCTCCAAGAAATTCCATTATCGGTGAAGAAAGAGCCTTTGCTGCAACAATCTTCAGCTCAAGTTTGAAAAGGTTGAGTGTTTCTTTAAAGAAACGATGCTTTTCATATTCCTCCATTCCGAATGCTTTAACTATCTTATTCCCTGCAAATGTTTCATGAAGAAAAGAAGTCATTTCAGCCATAGATTCCTGGGTTCCGGTGGTTACTTTGCGAACACGTCTTCCTATCGACACAATAGGGAAGAACGCAACAGGTAATACTATAAAAGCAAACAATGCCATCTTCCAGTCTCTGTAAAATATTACTATTGTTAAACCGATTATGGTAAAGCAGTCTTTCAGGGACCCTGTAACAGCGGTTGAAATCATGGTCTTTATGATACTAACGTCATTGGTAATGCGGGAGATCAGAACACCTGTTTTTTCTGTATAAAAAAAGGAGAGCGGAAGATCCTGAATTTTGCCGTAGAGACTGTTTCTAAGGCGCCTTATTATATCCTGCCCTATATAATTCATAAGATATTCCTGACCGTACATTGCACTGCCAAGCGAAAAGTATATAATGATAACGACAAAAGGAATAAGCTTAAGCATAGCTATATCTTTGTTGATAAATATATCATCAACTACAGGTTTTATCAGAAATGGAATAGCTGAGTTTGCCGCAGCCATTACAAGCATACACAGCATCGCCAGAAAAAGCTTAGACCAGTTGTTTTTTATAAGCGAGAGCAGGTGTTTGTGCCTGTCTTTTATTATTATGCGTTTTGATACTTGTTTCATGATATACTTGACATGGTTAGGAACGGGGACGAAATAACTTGCATTTTGGTCATTCCGAAAGATTAAAGCAATTAGCTTTTAGGTGTTAGCAATTAGTTCCAAATACCAGATTCCTTATGCTAATAGCTAAGCGCTAATAGCTAACAGCTAAAATAGCTGTCAGCCTCCAGAGTAAGACAGTTCAGCTCCTTTTCAAGGAGGTTGCGGTACCTCATTAAATCATCTTTGCCGGCATTTTTGGGTACATAGAAAGGTTTACCATAGATACCCAGGCATTTTGTAAAAGGATATGGAAGAATAAAGCGATCCCAGCTTGCGAAAACTTTCATTCTCTTTGCGCTGTAGCCGAAAGGCAAAATAGGATATCCGGTTTTTCTTGCCAGTATAATTATTCCTAACTTGACTTTGAATCTTGGCCCCTGGGGTCCATCCGGTATAATTAAGCCGGGCCTTTGTTTTTCTTTAATATTCTTAATTAGCCCTGATAATGCTTTAATACCGCCTCTTGTTGTTGAACCTCGAATAGCTTCATGTCCTTGTCTCTGCAGTATTTTTGCCACAAACTCGCCATCTTCTGAAGCGCTGACCATGGCGGTTCCCTCCGATCCCTTACTCAGATAGTTCAGAAGCAAAAGCCTTGAGTGCCATGCCGCATAAATAAATTTTCTTGAGTTAATAATTGTCCTTACTTTCTCAAATCCTCTCAATTCTATCTTCATTGTATAAAATAGAATATCAATTAAAAATTTGCCAAGAATACCGACAAGTTTCCATTTGATTTCAGCGAATTTATCTTTCTGCTTTATTGCCTTAATTTTTCTTCTCCATCATATTTAGAGCTATCTCAGCTACTCGTTCTGATGCACCGGGGCCGCCCAGCATGTTTCTTATTTCAACAACCTTTTTTCTTTGCTTTTGCAGTTCTTTGGTATCATTTAACATATTAAATACAAAATCTGCTATATTTTCGGGAGATGCATTATCCTGCAATAATTCCGGGGCAATATTTTTTTCTGCAATAAGATTTACAAGGCCGACGTTCTTAACTTTTATCATCAATCTGCCTATCCAGTAGGTTAGAAGAGATACCTTATAAATTATTACTGTTGGTGTGCCGAAAATCGCAGATTCTAATGTAACAGTACCGGAAGCAGCCACAACCATTTTGCACATTTCAAAGACTTTTTTAACACCTTCCGTTGCTAACTCATAATCTGATATTTCTTTATGATTTTTTAATATTTTTTCAACGTGTTTTTTTTCAACAGAGGGCGCTATAGAAATTATGAATTTTATGTTTTTAAGCCGATCTTGCAAAATCTGTGCAGCATCCAGCATTACTGGAAGATGTTTTATAACTTCTTTGTCACGAGAACCCGGCATAAGACCTATAACCGGCATTCCATGATTCTCATTGTCAACTTTTTCTTTTGTTTCCAAAGCATTAAACCGATGGCAACCATTTTGTGTGTAAACATCCAGCAAGGGATGCCCTACAAATGTTACCGGCACTTTGTGTTTTCTGTAAAAGTCTTCCTCAAAGGGTAAGATTACTGCTACATGGTTCACAAATTTCCGAATTATTTTGATGCGGCCCTGTCTCCATGCCCACACCTGAGGACAGATATAATATAAAACAGGTATGCCAAGTTTTTTAGCGACTGCTGCAATTTTAAGGTTAAAATCAGGGAAATCTATTAATATAACAAGATCCGGTTTAAAGCTTTTCAGATGTTTTTTAACAATAGTAATCGCCTTAAAAAGATTTGGTATTTTAGAAAACACCTCGGTTATCCCGACAACAGATAGCTCGGATGCATCAACCAAGATTTCAACTCCAGCATCCCTGAGAGATTGTCCTCCGATACCTGAAAAATGTATCTTATTGTTTTTATTACATATAGATCTTACAAGCTTTGATCCGTGAAGATCGCCGGAAGCTTCACCAGCTATAATCATAATATGTTTCGGTTTCATAATTGTTGATTGTCTATTGTCGATTGATGATTGAAGGTATTCCATAAATCGACAATCAACAATTTTTTAAGTTAGAACCATGCCTCGTTACACTTGCTGATCTGATTCATAATGCTTAAAGCTGTTTTTAAAGCATCGCGTCCCATTGGTCCGGTAACTTCAGGGACCTTACGATTTTGTACCGATTTTACAAAGGATTTAAGCTCATCTTCCAGAGCGTCACTTTTTGTAAAGCAGAGCTGTTTTATTTCCATCCCCGGGATAAGGCTGTTTGAACTTTTTTCGTTCTGTCTAATTACGGTTATTCCATGATTTGCAAAATCAACAGAAACATATGCATCTTTTTGGAACAGCCTGATTTTCCTTTCATTTTTTGTTGAAATTCTGCTTGCCGTAATATTTGCTACACATCCATTTTCAAATTCTAAACGAGCATTTGCTATATCAACATGTTTTGAGATTACAGGGATGCCTGCTGCATGAATACTTTTTATGCTATATCTGACAAAATTCAGAATTATATCTATATCATGAATCATGAGGTCCAGAATTACGCTGACATCTGTGCATCTTTCTTTATATATGCTCAAGCGATGTGATTCTATAAACCTTGGGTTTTTGACAATATCATGCAAGGCAACAACGGCAGGATTGAACCTTTCAAGATGCCCGACCTGTATAATAAGGCTCTTTGATTCTGCAATTTTAATTAGTTTGTCAGCCTCTTCAAGGGTTGTTGTTATCGGCTTTTCTATAAGAACATCAATGCCATTTTCAAGAAAATTTTTGCTGACGGCAAAGTGAACAGGCGTAGGAACGACTATACTCACAGCATCGACTTTTCCGAATAGATCTTTGTAGTTTGTATATGCCGATATACCTAAAGTTGTCGCTGTGTTTTCGGCTTTTTCTTTTTCTATATCAACAACGCCGACAAGTTCAACTTCATCCATTCCTGCATACTTTTCAGCATGAAATTTACCAAGATAACCTGTACCTATTACACCAA
>JABZFQ010000152.1 GCA_014237365.1 Desulfobacteraceae bacterium
AAAATTATTTCGTTCACATTCCTAACAGCAATTCTAATTATGGAATAATTTTTGCGAATCAAAAGAAATGGAATACCACGAAGCACACGAAGATCACGAAGAAATAAGAAAATAACAAGCTCTACTTCGCGTTCTTCGTGTGCTTCGTAGTGAATAACAGACTATAATTAGAATTGCTGCGTTCCTAACGCAATGAAATTATTTATCTGAAAATCTATAGTTCAAAATTAAAGATTTGTAAAACTTTTGTAAATATAAAAACAATACTATAATTTTTTAATGTTCTCAATTATAAAAATGTTTTGCAACAAAGTATTTAATATTAAAGGGTCAATAAATGAAAAACTATTATCATGAATTTCATATTCCGGTTATGGGTACCGGTCACTCTGTTGATACACCCATACGTGTAGCCTGTTTTGGCATTACATCGGTTATATCTTTAGTTGATGATCTTTTGCTGGAAAAAATCAGAAAATATTATTCTGAAAAATTCAGCCTGCCGTATTCCAGAATACCGGCAAACGAAAATAACGGAAGAGCGAAAAGAATAACAGCCTATCTTGAAACAGTACAGGAAATTGTACGTATTAAAATGGACAGGATAAAAAAACAGCCCTTTTTCAAAAATAATGAAAAAAGTAAATATTTTGATCTGCTGCCTGAAAAATTACCTTTAAAAAAGGCATATAACGAACTTTTAAACATGAAAGAAGGATCAAAAAAATCTGCCCTGGAAAAAGAGCTGACAAGTAAAATGGGGCCGGGCTCTATTGACGTAAATTTAATGGTAAAAGTTGACCGTACTAATTACGACAGTAATGAAGAGCCGTTAAGTGATGAATTCAGCGATGCAAAAACAGGACTTAGGGGCTATGCCGAAAGCAGCCTTAAATCCGCCATTGTATTTTCAGCCGGAATAAACCAACGCCTGTTCAATTATATGACCCGCTTCAGAGACTTTTACAGGGATAACACAGGGCAAATCAAAAAAAGAATAATTCTAAAGGTGAGCGATTTCCGCTCTGCGCTCATACAAGGTAAATTCCTGGCCAAAAAAGGCCTGGAAGTTCATGAATTCCGCATTGAGTCAGGGCTCAATTGCGGTGGTCATGCTTTTGCTTCAAATGGAATTTTGCTGCCGACAGCGCTTAAGGAAGTTAAAGAAAAACGTGCAAAACTGGCAGATGAATTTCTACCGCTTATAAAGAAATATTACAAGAAAATGGGCTGGGAATATGCTGAATCCGCCCGAAACAACAGCCCTCTTGTTACGGTGCAGGGCGGTATCGGCAACAATGGAGAAGTACGCAGACTAAAAGAAGATTTTGGCATGGATCTAACAGGTTGGGGCAGTCCTTTTTTACTGGTTCCGGAAACCACCTGTATTGACGACTCTACTCTTGAGCTTTTAAGACTGTCAGTTGAAAAAGATCTCTATTTAAGCGATGTATCTCCTATTGGAGTGCCTTTCAACAATTTACGCAAAACAGGGTCGGAAATATATACCAGTAAAAAAGCTGCGGAAGGCAATCCAGGTTCACCATGCCCGAAAAAATTCCTTGTATCCAATACTGAATTTACAAAACAGCCTATTTGTCTGGCATCCAAACAATATCAAAAAATAAAGCTGGAAGAAATAAACAAGCAAGTGCTTACGGAGCCGGAAAAAGAAAAGTATAAAAAAAATATTGTACAGAAAACTTGCCTCTGTGATCATCTTGCCAACGGTGCCCTTATTAACCTGGGGATATCCAAAAAAGAAAATTCTCCCCAATCAATATGCCCTGGGCCCAATATAGCATGGTTTAACAAAATTTATACTTTAAAAGAAATGGTTGATCATATTTATGGAAGGAGCCGGTCTTTGATCCCGGCTGAACGACCGCATATGTTTGCCAAGGAAATCGAAATGTATGTTGACTATTTTGAAAAGCAAGTAAAAATTTGTGATTGTTCGCCCAAGGAAGTCAAGACCTTGAAGAAATTTAAGGAAAATTTAGAAAAAGGCATGAACCTCTGTCTAAGTATAGCCCAAAAACAGCCTTTTAAAGGAGAAAACCTGGCTTCTATTCCTCCCTGTGTGGAAAAACAAAAGACCAGACTGGAGTCCATTTACTCTGATTTCGAAAAATTATTTAACACCGATTTCCACAACACTGAAATATTATAAATGTTAGGAACGTGGACAATAATCAAATATCTTTCAAAATCTTACCTGAATATTCATTTATCTTTTCATTATTACATACCTCATAGTATTTTTGAGATGTCATTCGTATAATGCTCATGTTTGGAGGATTGACTTCAGGAATATAGTCTTCCCTGATAACAATACGCTGGTACTTTCCTGAAATCATTGGAAATTTTCCTGTATAAATTTTAATCTTCTCTTTTTGTAATTCCGGTATCTTACATTCTATTAATTCTAATTCGATCTCCTCTGATAATTTCTTAAAACCAGTAGCAGTCAATTCAATTCCTCTTACATTGTAGCGAATCAACAGGTCACTGCCAGTTGCAGTTATATCCTTTTCTGGGATTTTTTGAAAAACATAAAGATTAAAAGGCATTTTTTTAGCAGAAAACAGCTTTCGCAAAGATTTGTCGCATCCAGACAAACAGTCTACCTTGTTTATAGCAGAAGATATCACAATACGATTGTCGCCCTCAAAGAAAAATGTTGGGGGGCTATTACAGTGTTCTATCCCTATTCCCAGTACGAGTTGAGGGAGATTGTTCTTCTTATTTATTATATTGTATCGTTCTACAACATGCAGCATGTTAACAGCCAGACCACATGCTCGAGCAACGCTGTACCAATTCTCAGGAGTATCAGCATGCTCATATATTGATAATATAATAGCATCTCCTTCAATAAATACTTTAAGAGCGCCGTATTGAGATAAAATCTCAGCTATTGGATTAAAGAAATTAAGACTAAAATTAGATGCAGGATTTAATCCTTTCTCGTTCATCTGTCTGACTATATCAGTCGAACCACGAACATCAGCCTTAATGATTACATGATTTATAATTGGCTTTTCGCCCAAAACAAGTTCATGTGGCAAAAGAAATTCATATAATGTATTATTAGCTCGAGAAATCTTGATAATTCTTTCTTCAAAAGTCAGGTTAATACAAGCAATTGAATCTTTGAGCAGTTTAAAATTCTCAAGATCTCTATGGTAACGAGCTAAACTTTTCATGAATTGTAATAAGTATTCTTTCTTCTTTTTATTAGTAATTTTTTTTGATTATTAATTATCTTGCGAAGCGACTTGAGAGAATAAGATTTATCATAATATTTTTTAAATTTTTTCAGTTTATTTATTATAGTTTTTCTTGCCCTTGCTGTAACTATAAACTGTAACACCTCATGTGGTGATAAAGGAGGACAGTATTCATGGTAAATATGCTGTATTCCATAAAATGCAACAATTCTCTCAATCAGCCCTCCGCTGCTAAACTTTTTAAAAAACAAATTCAAAAGAGCTTTCTGCTCCTTTAACCTTTGCTTCAATGTGAAAAGCTCTTCTTTGCATCCTTTCCGCTTTTTTAATTTTTGGTATAAGTTCTGAGAATGAAAGTAGTTAAATAGAATATCAATATTATCAACTTCCTTAATCAAATTATCTATAACCTTACCATAGTTATCCTGAAATTCATCTTGTTTATCGGAAGTGTTTATATCTTGACAGTAAATTTTCTGCGGGCCAAAATTTTTTTTGTAAATATCGCCAAGAATACTTTTAATCAAACAGATTAATGCTTCATATCTGTTGGGATCTTCAAATCGATGTCCCAGCAAAATATATTCTTCTATCATAAAAATTTCGTCTGAAAAATTATCGACCTTTAAAAGGGAATTGGAAAAAAATTCATAAGGTAGAATTGCCTGTCTTCCAAAATTAACTTCTCTCAATTCATTTAATTCTTCTGTCTGTACATCAGAAAAACATTTAAAAACATCAATGCTTACCTCGCGAATGATCAATTTTTTATTCTGCATTATTTTCGAAAGTTCTTCTTTTAACTTTATCGTCATAGCTTGATCTTGATCTACTTCATGTTTACGTATTGCATTTTTAAAATTTTGTATGCAAGCTTCATATTGTTTTTTGATTTCCTTGCTAAACAGATCAATTACTGCTATCTGTGCTAAGTAATCAATTTGAACTTCATGAGCAAGTTTTGCCTTATTAATTGCATCCCTCAATACATCACAACAGAGCCTTTTAAATTCATTTCTTTCTTTAAACCAATCAAATTTTTTATCCAAACCTGGTGCGTTAGTTGATTTAAAGTTTTTTGCAATTAGCTGAAGTATTACTTTGCTTGTTGTTTTACAAAACCCCGGACTTAAATACACATCAAAACGAATGTTATACACGCCCAGAGTAAGCCTGTTCAGAGACAAATTAATAGAATAGCTTTTTAGTGGGAATTCTTTTAGGTTGGGAACTTTTGTGAAGAAATTAAAAAAAGCAGCCATATTCTTTCCCGACAAATCAGATAGTCAACTAAGGAACGTGGACGAATTAACTTCCCCAAGTAGGCGCATAGATTTGGGTCGAATTTATTTGATCTCAGATCCCAAAAGTTGATGGAATAGCTTACCTATTTCAATATTTTTGGGATTTGAGATCAAATAAAGGCGGCCTGAAGCTGTGATGCATAGTTGGGGAAGTTGTTTCGTCCCTGTTCCTTATCTGAAAGTCTATATTAAGGTCTTAGCAAATTAAAACCTGTCTGCGCTTCAAAAATACGAACGCCCGTACTGTCTATCAACTCGAATAATATTACTTCCATTATATGCCAAACCTTTACACCGTTTCGCACACAACCGGTCACGGTCAATCCCTTTCTACCGCACGCTATGTGCATATGAAGCACGGGATCCCCCTTTTCATCAGGAAAAAGCGTTCCGGTTCCCGCTATCTCATAGACATTTTCAAGCATATGCTCCATTGGAGAAACAGGTTTAGATCTTCCCTCTTTGGGGCCGACAATAAGTTTACTTCCTATATCAGCACCTCCAACTGCTATTAAAGCAGCGGCTTTGATGGACTGCTCACGGGCAAACCTCTCAATTTCTTCATGAAGAATATCTCCGTCCTCAAGTCGTATAACAAAAGTCCGCCCTTGCCTGGCCTGTGAAAATTTCATCGCTCTCCAACCTCCAACCGTGAACCTGAAGCTATGATGCATAGTTGGGGAAGTTATTTCGTCCCCGTTCTTACTTATGCTGAGCTCAAATATGTTCTTATACTGTCAGCAATGGTTTCCCATGTCCATTTGCGTTTTTCATCATCCGTTTCCAGAAGGGTTACGCGAAAGCCCTTTCTTGTGCAGCAGAAGCCCGTTAAAGGAACCACACATATTCCTTTAGAGCCAAGCAGATAATAGACAAAACGTTTATCTACCTCTACATCTTTTACTTTCTCTTCTACAAACTCTTTTGCCATAGGGTTTTCTATGGGTAATATCTGTTTTTCGTTTAAGTTATTATCTTTAAACAGTATGGACATATAAAATGCACCTTTAGGCTTTACTACATGTATGCCGTCAACTTTAGAAAATATTTCCCAGGCCTCCTGGGCGCGGTGCTCAAAAGCTTTTTTTCGCTTATTTAGATGTCCCACATATCTTGGGTCACCCATAATCAGGGGTATTGAATATTGTGGAAGACTGGTTGAACAGACCTCAAGCATCTTCGCATTTATCAGGCTGTTAATATATCTCTGAAAGTCATAATTTGTATCCTGATTCAAAACTTCTATCCAGCCACACCTGCTTCCAGGCCATGGGTATTCTTTGGATATTCCGTGCAATGCCATTCCAGGGACATCCCTTATTACCTCGCTCAAGTGCACCATTTTACATCCATTATAAACAATGTTTGCATATATTTCATCGGATATAATAAATATCTGATATCTTCTCGCTATATCCACAATTTTTTCAAGAACAGCGCGAGGATAAACCGCACCTGTTGGATTATCCGGATTTATATAAAGGATGCCTGCAATTGAATCGTTATATTTAATCTTATTTTCAAGATCATAGAGATCCGGCATCCACTCGTTTTCAGGATCCAGATTGTAAGTCAGGTGCTCATAACCGGAATGGGCTGCCTCAGCCGACGAATGGGTAGAATACGCCGGTGAAGGACCGATTACTCTCGCTTCTCTTCTGAGAAAACCGAATATTTTGGCAACAGCATCACCAAGGCCATTGAAGAAAATAATATCATTTGCTGTTACCTGATAACTGCCGCGCTTATTCACACGCTC
>JABZFQ010000052.1 GCA_014237365.1 Desulfobacteraceae bacterium
CAATGACTATCATTTTGATGAAATATTTGCCAAACAGGTAATGGCTCTGGGCAAAAAAGACGATATTGCTATCGGTATCAGTACCAGCGGCAATTCGAAAAATGTAATTAAAGCAATAACTACAGCAAAAAACATGAAACTTTTAACAATAGGAATGACAGGTAACCGCGGGAAACTGGCTGAATGTGCTGACCTGGTATTTTCAGTTGAATCCGGCACAACTGCAAGAATTCAAGAAACACATATAACATTGGGTCATATTCTTTGCGAACTCGTTGAAAAAATTCTGTTCCCTAAGGAACAGGGACGAAATAAAAATGCCACGATTATTTAAACCTATAGACTTAAGCCAATTGCGCACCTATCCTTTGTCTGAAAGAAAAAGCAAAGTTTCCTCGGATGATTTTGCAAAAACCTGGGTAAAGGGATCTTGTATTAATGATTTCCTTGATAATTTGCCGAACATTCTTGCCGGTAGCCATATAAAGACGGTCATTTCTTCAATTGTAAGCGCTTTTGAAAAGAAAAAAACAATAGTATTCGCTATGGGCGCTCATGTCATAAAAACAGGTTTAAACCCTGTTATTATTGACCTTATGGAACGAGGGGTTATTACAGCAGTTGCGATGAACGGAGCATGTATAATTCATGATTTAGAAGTTGCCATGACTGGAAAAACATCTGAAGATGTTGCTGCATCAATAGGGAACGGAAGTTTCGGAATGGCTTATGAAACATGTTCTTTTTTATGTGAGGCCATAAAAAAAGCAGGAAAAAAATCATTAGGACTCGGGGATGCTGTCGGACAATCTATCAATGAAAACAAACTGCCCCTTATGGATAAAAGCATACTTGCGGCCGGCTTTCGCCTGGGCATCCCTGTAACCGTCCATGTTGCTGTTGGAACAGACATTATTCATATGCACCCCGAATTTGATCCTAAAGAGACCGGTGGAGCAACCCATAGAGATTTTAGGACATTTGCATCAATAATTGCCACAATTGAAGGCGGAGTTTACATGAATATTGGATCCGCCGTAATCCTGCCGGAAGTTTTTTTAAAAGCAGTAACTCTGGTACGAAATCTTGGCCATAATCTGGAAAATTTTACCAGCGTTAATATGGATTTCATAAGACATTACCGCCCAATGACTAACGTTGTTAATCGGCCGACAGCAAAAGGGGGGCAGGGTTTTAACCTTGTAGGCCATCATGAAATAATGTTACCGCTGATCGCAGCAGGAGTGATTGAAAAAATTGCTGGTTAATTTGTAATAGTTCACCACGGAACGACACTGAGTTTCACTGAAAATTGAACGAGACAACCAACCGTGACCATAGGGAACGTGGATATTAGGAGAAATTAGTATGCCTATTTATGAATATCATTGTAATAATTGTGGTAAGGATTTTGAAAACCTGATCTTTGGAAAAGAAAATCCGGTTTGCCCGTCATGCAAAAGTAAGAAGGTTGGCAGACTGATATCTAAATGCGGCTTTGTCAGCAAGGGAGGCGGAGGTGAAACTGTCAAAACATCTGCTTCAGATTCATCATGCAGCGGATGCACGGCAACAAGTTGTTCGAGCTGTGGTCTTTAACAATGAAAAAAAGCATTAAAATAGGAACAAGAGGGAGCAAACTGGCTCTCTGGCAGGCAAACTGGGTAAAATCTACTCTAACATCTATCAACCCTTCTCTTTCCGTCGATCTCATTATTATAAAGACAAAAGGAGACAAAATTCTGGATGTACCCCTTGCCATGGTCGGCGGCAAAGGTTTGTTTGTAAAGGAAATTGAGGAGGCTCTTTTAGATGGGCGAATAGATCTTGCTGTTCACAGCATGAAAGATATGCCAGCAGAAATACCCATGGGCCTGTGTATAGGTGCGGTGCCCGAACGCGAAACGCCCAATGATGTTCTTATTTCTAAAAATGGTCTTCTTTTCTCTGAACTCATAAGTGGCAGCAGAATCGGTACCAGCAGTCTTCGCCGCTCTTCCCAACTACTATATGCACGGCCGGATTTCGTTATCTTGCCTTTAAGGGGCAATCTTGATACCCGCCTGAGAAAGCTTGATACAGAAAATATGGATGCAACAATTCTGGCTGCCGCCGGCGTTAAACGCCTTAATTATGAAAACAGAATAACCGAATATCTTGATGAAAATATAATGCTGCCGGCTGTCGGTCAGGGAGCCTTATGTATTGAAATCAGGAAAAACGATGCAGAAATAGAACCTATAGTTACTGCTTTGGATCATCAAAAAACAAGGTCTGCCGTTATTGGTGAACGTGCCTTTTCAAACTGCCTGGAAGGAGGATGTCAAGTCCCTATAGCCGCCTATGGTAAAATTGAAAAAAATATATTTACTCTAAGCGGGCTTGTTGCTGATATTGATGGAAAAATCATTTTAAAGAAAACCTTGTCAGGCCCTGTTGAGCAATCAGAAAGTATTGGTGTTAAACTTGCCGATAGCCTTCTTTCTATGGGCGCCAAAAAAATACTGGAAAAGATAAGAGCGGAAACAAATGAAAACTATGAAAGGTAAAGTCTATCTTGTTGGTGCGGGTCCTGGTGATCCGGGATTGATTACAATAAAAGGACTGGAATGTATTAAACAAGCTGATGTTCTAATATATGATTATCTTGCCTCACCTGTTCTTTTAAATTACGCTTCAAAGAATGCTGAAATAATTTATGTGGGTAAAAAAGGCGGAGATCATACTCTGTCCCAGGATAAAATTAATTCTCTTATAGCTGAAAAGGCTGACAAGGGTTTTATCGTAACACGATTAAAGGGCGGGGATCCCTTTATTTTTGGACGTGGAGCAGAAGAAGCAGAAGTTTTAATAGAAAAAGGCATTCCTTTTGAAGTCGTTCCTGGCGTTACTTCTGCAATAGCGGCTCCTGCATATGCCGGAATTCCTCTGACTCACAGAAAATTTACATCGACCCTTGCTTTTGTTACAGGACATGAAGATCCAACCAAAGAAGACTCTAATATCGACTGGCCGGCATTAGCAAAAGGTATTGGAACAATTGTTTTTCTTATGGGAGTTAAAAACCTGCCAAAAATTACAAGTCAGCTTATTAATTATGGTAAGCCTTCTGATACACCCGTTGCCCTTGTTCGATGGGGGACAACGCCCCAACAGTTCTCTGTTACAGGAACCCTTGAAAATATAAATGAACGTGTAAAAAGTATCGGTCTTAAACCGCCGGCTATCATTGTTGTTGGCAATGTTGTTAAGTTAAGAAAAACAATGAACTGGTTTGAAAATCGTCCGTTGATGGGAAAAAAAATTGTAGTAACCCGGGCTCGGGAACAGGCCAGCAAACTGGTTAAACGGCTCTTAAATCTTGGGGCAGAGTGTTTGGAATGTCCTACAATAAAAGTAGTCCCGCCTGATGACTGGAAGCCCCTTGATGCGGCAATTGAAAATATTTCTTCCTATGACTGGCTGGTTTTTACTAGTGTCAATGGTGTAGATTACTTTTTCGAACGACTTTTTTCAAAAGGTAAAGATACGCGCGCATTAGGCAAATTAAAAACAGCGGTAATAGGACCCGCAACAGAAAGAAGGCTTTTTAAGTTTGGATTAAAAAGCGATATTGTACCCAGAAGTTACAGAGCTGAGTCAATTATTGAGGCATTCAGCAATGAAGATGTAAACGGGAAAAAAATACTCCTGCCACGGGCAAAAGAAGCAAGGCCAATCCTTCCTGTTGAGCTGACAAAGATGGGGGCTGCTGTTGATGAGATAATATCGTATTATACCAAAGAGGTTTCGGATTCTGCAGATCTATTATTGAAACGACTTAAAGAAAATACAATAGATCTTATAACATTTACAAGTTCTTCTACTGTAAAAAACTTCAAAGCTATTTTACCTGACAATATTTTTGAGACTAAGATGAAAGATATAACTATTGCCTGCATTGGCCCAATAACCGCTGATACTGCGCAAAATCTTGGATTTGAAGTTCACATTGTTGCAAATTCTTTTACTATACCAGGATTGTGTGAAGCCATTTTAGATTACTATACCTCGAAAGGCCAATAATTTACGATTTTTCGCTGGCCATGAACATCAATAGCTGTGTTGCTCAGGCTTGAAATAGATTTGCTGTTCCGCACCTTCGCGCCTGCTCTTGATGCTCATTGCTCACCAAAAAAAACGCAATTTATAAGGAACGTGGACGAATTAACTTCCACAAGTAGGCGCACAGATTTGGGTCAAATTTGTTCGATATCAGATCACAAAAGTTGATGGAATAGCGAGCTATTTCAATAGTTTTGTGATTTGAGATCGGGCAAAGGTGGCCTGAATTTGTGATGCATAGTTGGGGAAATTATTTCGTCCACGTTCCTAACCTTCCGAGGTATATAAATAAAAAAAGGCAATATCAAAAAAATAATATTGCCCTTTTTTTATTCAGATGTGTTTCAGGAACAGCAGGATCCTGTAGTGCTACAGCTTGAGCACGCTGAGCCAGAATCAACTCCCGACGAAACTTTAAATCCAAATGCCGTAAAATCAACCTTTATAGGTTTAACTTTCTCCATAAAATCCTTATTCACAATATACTGAAAATTGTCTACAGTATATGTGTTGTCAGCATCTTTGGGCTCATCCAGAGCCATTGATAAAGAAGGGCCTCCTCAACCGCCCTCATTCAAAAAGATCCGAATAGGTGCAACCTCTCTGCCTCTAAAATAGTCAGCTATTTTTATTGTAGCTGCTTCTGTAACTTCAAGCATCATATCCTCCTAAAACGTATTTAAATTATCCGAATTAAAAATTTAGATATAAATTAGTCCTTGCGATTTCATTTGTCAATACAGGAGAATCATTAAGATTAAAAATACTTGTTTATTAATATAATTTATGATAATAGGAGTTTTTATTTAATATATTAAATATAGTACTATATTTTAAAATTATTTTATGAATCAAAGTTTGAAAGGAGGAGAAATACATGGCTGATTGCAACAAAAGCTCTATAATAATCGGGGCGATTTTTATTGTAGTAATTGCATTCTTTCTACAGGTAATGTTTGTTTTTGCGGAAAATAGTGACACACCCAATAAGGCTGCTACCGAATTTACCAAGGCATATTTTGGGCTTGATAGCTCAATGGCTGATAGGCTATGTCAAGAAACCTTGATAGTTGACGGTGTTAATGTTGTTGATAAATATATTCATTGTGTTAACACAAAAACCAAAACTGAAGGCTTTAGGCCATTTTTTGTTAAGAACTACCTTTATCATGTTCAAACGAACACTATCAGTAAAAATGAAAACAAAGCGACAATCAAATTAACCTGTGAAATAAAACACCCATTACGCGCATTCTTTACCAAAGAATCCATACGGAAAGTTGATGTGACATTTGATCTAATTATGGAAGATGGCAAATGGAAAGTGTGTGGGGATTTTTTCTCTCTTTGTAGCTAAGTTTTAAAAATTAATAAAATTTCAAGGGTTTTTGTGTGGAATTTGCTCAATTCCCGCTCATGAAAAGGTCTCCCAAAAACCCTTGAAATTGTTGTCGTATAAAGCTATTTATTATGCCCCTCCTTTAGCAGCAGATCCCGATACCAGCACGAAAATTCATACATTCCCCAATATTTATCATCATCATTGATAATTCCCAGGCAAATTTTGACCACTCCATTGCCATATGCATTGCTGTATGTTTCCTGATCTTTCGACTGCAAGAACTCTCTTATCAGCATTTGAGAAGTTCTTTTTGTTGTATCTTTTCTGATATCTATGGGATCTTTTGGTTCCTGGAAAGGATTCCATTGATCATATCCCTTTTTCAGGATATGTTTCTGATTTCGTGGAGACATACTATCGAAGATAGCTTTTTTTCTTTTTTTTTCTTCTTCGGGCGATATTTTAGTCATTTCCCCCTCCTTTTTGGTAACCGTTCACTGTTGTTCAAAACATATTAACCAAAGGCTGATAAAAAGCAAGAGGTTCAGTCATGCCTGCAGGAGGCAGGTATGAGAACTCAAGTTTTTTCGTTCCAATACTCCAGCGTGGGAATGCATAAGAGTGTAACCAAATTAGAACAAAGTTAGGAACGTGGACGAAATAACTTCCACAACTATGCATCACAGATTCAGATCGCCTTTGTCCGATCTCAAATCCCAAAAATATTGAAATAGCTCGCTATTCCTTCAACTTTTGTGATCTGAGATCGAACAAATTCGACCCAAATCTGTGCGCCTACTTGTGGA
>JABZFQ010000195.1 GCA_014237365.1 Desulfobacteraceae bacterium
ATCCATCCCGCATGACTGCGTTGCTCGTCGGTTAAATAGCTCGCTATTCGCCCTCCTCGCGCCTTGTCATGCGAGCGCCTCGACACCTCAAAATGTAAATTTATTTTTGGGCGAATCCTAAGTCACATAATCTGTAACAGTTCACGGTTGGATGCAAAAAATTATCATGTCAATCCTGTTTATCATGTCAAAAAAAGCTGAACTATTACCATCATTTGAATTAAACTTGACATAATTTCATATAAAGCTCATATTTGCATTAATTTATATTAAGGAACGTGGACGAAATAACTTCCCCAAATCTGTGCGCCTACTTGTGAAAGTTATTTCGTCCACGTTCCTAAAGGATTATACTATGCTGCTCAAACTTTTTCTTGCATTCACACTTATACCTGTTGCTGAAATATACCTTCTGATAAAAATCGGCTATTCATTAGGGGCGGTTAACACGGTGTTGGTTGTAATCATAACTGCTTTTGCGGGGGCAACCCTTGCCCGCATACAGGGCATGCAAACCATGTTGCGCATCAAAGATAGCCTTAAGCAGGGAATAACGCCGACTGAAGATCTGATTGACGCGTTTATAATATTTTTTGCTGGAATTGTTCTTTTAACGCCCGGGTTCATCACCGATATTGCGGGGCTGCTGTTGCTTATTCCGGCAACCAGATATTACTTTAAACGATATTTAAGATTTAAATTTGACCAGTGGATCAAAAACCAGACTATACATATCAGACGCTTTCCTGAATAAAACATTTATGAAACAAACCGACCGATGGAAGCGAATATATAGCCTTTAAGACATCCTTCATTTTGTAGTTTACACTTATTCAACATTGACGTATGCTATCTATTAGCTGTCGGCCGTTAGCTATTAGGCAAAAACTTTATATAAAAACGGACTGTTAGGCTAACAGCTATGCGCACAGATCATGCTTTTTGAGATATTTTACCCTTAAAAGTGCAAACTACTTTGGTATAATTATGAAGGATGCCAAAAAATGGTTTCATTTTTTCAATACATTTATAAGAGAATCCATCTCGTGTTCTTAACTAGATTTCAGAGACTTAGCATTGCAACAAAAATAATTTTGGGATATCTACCGATTTTCCTGGTTATGATCCTAATAACTATAGTCGTGCTTTCAAGTCTTAATGAAGCAAATATGACCAGCAAAAATATTATAAAACATGATATTGTTTTACTGGAAGCCGCTAATAATATGCTCAACAGCCTTCTGGCACAAGAATCTTATGGCCGTCGCTATTTAATTCTGGATAGTCCGGAGATACTGGAATTGTTTTGGCAGCGAAGTAATGAATTCGATATGCTTGTCTCTAAAATTCAGGCCATTAAAAAATCCCAAAACATTCCTTCAAAGCAGTTATCAATTCTCCATAATGAATTTAATAATCTTTACAAAAATCGGCTAAAGAATATAGGCAATAAATCATCAATCATTACAAAGGAATATGATGCAAAAATCAGAACTAAGCTGGACGAATTAGTAGCTCTGATTCAAATGATGATATTGAATATAAAACAAAATCAAAACCAGTTGATTATAAAGAATAGCGATGCCGGATTGAAAGCGTTTCGCATTACTGTTATATTATCAAGTCTTGGCATTATTCTAGGTATAGGTGCAGTAACTCTGACGACTGGCAATATCGCAAGATCTATCCAGCAGCTAAAATTAGCAACAAATGAGATATCGCAAGGTAGATTCAATTATATTCCAGATGTTACAGCTCAGGATGAATTGGGTGAACTTGCAAATGCTTTTATTAAAATGGCTCGTTTGTTAGCCTCACTGGAAGAAGCCAACTTGAATGCAAGTCCGTTGACAAGGCTGCCGGGTGGAATAGCAATTGAGAATATTTTGAAAAATAAACTGGCTGCAAGGAAATCTGTGACATTCTGTTTGCTGGATATAGACAATTTCAAATCGTTCAATGATCATTATGGATATGCAGCGGGCAATAAAATTATCAAAACAACGGCAAAAATAATTGAAAAAATAATTGCCGAATATGGAACAGATGATGATTTTGTGGGGCATATCGGGGGAGATGATTTTGCAATTGTAACAACCATAGAAAGGTACAATAAATTTTGCACCAATATTATCGAAGAATTTGACAAAAAGATTGTTGACTTCTACAATACCAAAGACAGGGCAAATGGTTATATCTTGGGGGAAACACGCCAGGGCACGAAAATAAAATTTCCGATCATGTCTATTTCCATTGCTGTTGTTGTTTCAAATAAGGAGAAAAAGCATATAAGTCATATTGAAATTGGAGAGATTGCTGCAGAACTAAAAGAACATGCAAAAAAAATTCCTGGTAGTGTGTTTATGATCAATCGAAGAAAAAATTGATTCCAAAATAATGGAGGCCCGTGAAACCAAACTATCTTTTAAAGATAATCAAGCTGATTATTTTATTTTTCTTACTTTGTATGGTAATTTTTATTACTGGTTGTGTACAGCAAACAAAAAACATAAAAAACTCAACCTCTTATCTCACCTTACAAACGAAAGAAATTAAAACCGAAATTTCTCGCTTAGAAAGCGCTCTGAAAAGCGAAGACGAGTCATTATTCAAACCGATCTCTATTTTTTATTTAGCATTGCTTTATTCGCATTACAAAAACCCTGAGCCCGATTATAAGCAAGCATTTAAAAACTTGGAGAAATACATCTCGCTTGATTCAGCAAAAGCTGAACAAAAAATCTCTGTTCAATATCTGCTGACCCTGTTAGAAAAAATAATAGCAAATGAAAACCTTTGTAATGAATTAAAAACTCTTATCACGACTTTAAAGCAGGAAAACAAATCGTTAACGGAAAAATACAAAAAGCTGGTAATAGAAAATCAGAATATTAAAGAAATCATAGAAAAACTAAAGCAGCTTGATATTCAACTGGAGAAAAAAAGGGGGGGAAACCTGAAATAAGCAAATTCTACCACACGATGCTTTTAAGGAACGTGGACGAATTAACTTCCCCCAGTGGGCGCATAGATTTGGGTCGAATTTGTTTGATCTCAGATCACAAAAGTTGATGGAATAGCTTACCTATTTCAATATTTTTGTGATTTGAGATCGGACAAAGGCGCCCTGAAGCTGTGATGCATAGTTGGGGAAGTTATTTCGTCCACGTTCCTAAGCGCCTCGAAGTGGTCTTCGATTTTCCATTGATCTTAACAGATATATCTTATAAGAGTTTATACTGTGAATGTATTACTTATTGATATAAATCCTTTTTCTCCATCCTTAACCCCTATCTCATTGGGATATATTACATCATTTCTCAAATCCAGGGGTTTTAATACCAGAATATTATCGCTTGGAGAGGATACACATATCTCCCGCACAAATCTTTGTGAGATTGTCAGAAGGTATAATCCCGCCCTGGTTGGGCTGTCGGCCTATCAGAGAACCATGCTTTATGTGAATGGCCTTGCAAAACTCATAAAATCACTGGACGGAAATATCAAGCTTGCCATTGGTGGACCGCAGGCTACGTTTATGCCGTCTTCGGCCTTTTCCGAACTACCTGATATTGACTATATATGTCGATCTTCAGGTGAGGAGACACTTTTACATGTTGCGCAGGCCATCAAAAATGGGACGCACTTTTCCAATCTTTTGGGTGTCAGTTACAAAGATGCAAGCGGTGAAGTCTTTGATACACCCGAACTTGATGCGGCGGCTGATCTTGACGTTTATCCCTCCCCCTATCTTGATAACACTTTCGACTACTCACGCATGAGAGAAGCCATTATGCTGACCTCTCGTGGATGTCCTCATGACTGCATATACTGTTACACACCCAATGCATTCAAGCACAAAGTAAGTTTCCATTCGGTCGATAGAGTCATTGAAGAAATCAAGTGGATCAGAAAAAACGGCGTGAAGAAACTCTGGTTTGCCGATCCGAATATTTCCCTTAAGCCTGCACGCCTTATGGAAATTTTTGACAGAATGCTATCAGAGGATCTTGATATGCAAATCTGGCTGCAGACTCGGGCAGACCTCGTGAACTCTGAAGTAATGAAGATAATGAAGCGCTCAGGGGTGCGCACCATTGCCTTTGGATTGGAATCAGCCTCAGAAGGTGTCCTGGCGAAGCTCGGCAAGCATATATCCGTTGAAAGGGTGGCTGAAGCAGTCAATCTGGCCCAGAGCGAAAAAATAGAAGTAGAGCTTTTTACCATTTTTGGTCTTCCATATGAAACATTCGAGGATGCAGTTAAAACCCTGGAATTTATGAAAGCAAATAAAGTCAAAATCATTGGCAATACAAACTCTCAGCAGATGCAGATCTACTTTGGGACGCATATGTCTCGACACTATGAGGAATACAAGATTAAGCCCTTGAACAACAATCGGCCGGCGTATCTTTCTATTGGAAGTCACTATGAGACGGATTGCATGAAATACAAGGAAATGATAAAGATTCAGGATCTATGGCGAGCCAATTCCCTTGACAGGGGCAGGCGGATTGTATCGTAGTCTTGTGAGCAGGGAATGATGAACAACTATTTTCAAACAAATCTAAAGCCGGTTTTGCAGAAGATATTTGTAGTACTGGGCAAACAAGACAGGGAACAGCTTGAAAAGCTTAACCTGACGCTGTCAAACCTGTTTTCGCATATGAATTTTACATCTCATCTTTATTTTCTGGCGGATAATTTATCTGAAATTATACCCCAACTGGAATATATTCATAAAGGCATCATGGCATTTCTCGAAGAGAACCTGTTTACCAGCTTTTATATTAACCTTATCCACCGTGTTCCTCTGGAAACAGCAAAAGATATAGATTACATCTTCAACTATTATTACCAGCCTTTGAAGCGGTCAGAGCGTGCTTTTGACATAGAAAGCTATATGCACAGGGAGGCTTCGAGGCTAGTTTTGCTGCCGGTTGTTGTGACCGACAGGCAGACCGACAGTAAATTACTCGCCGGTCTTTTTGACAGGTTCAACAGCTCTTCCCTTTTGCCTGTACTTTATCTGAATACAGATACGTTCTTTCTGGCAGAAGATGAAAATCTTCTCATGAAGGTACACAAAGTTTACTATGGCCACAGCAACTCTGCAGAGGCTGCTGAAATAGTATCAACTATATGTAGTCAAGATATTCTTGAAAAGGCGTCTCCTAATGTTGCATCACGGACTGTACTCATGAATGCCCCATGTCCTGCTGCTCTGATTATTTCAGCGCAGGATGGTATGGTTTATTCCTGTATGAATGCTTTTCTCAAAAAGGAGAGCTTGTCCAACATTTATGGAGAACATGTGAATACCCTGATGACACAATATGATCGGTACCACAAATCAAATAGCGCCTGCCCGGGGTGCCGAAAACAGATGGTTGAATGGTTTTCAAGTTTAGGAACGTGGACGAATTAACTTCCACAAGTAGGCGCACAGATTTGAGTCGAATTTGTTCGATCTCAGATCACAAAAGTTGATGGAATGGCGAGCTATTTTGATATTTTTGGGATTTGAGATCGGGCAAAGGTGGCCTGAATCTGTGATGCATAGTTGGGGAAGTTATTTCGTCCCCGTTCCTTAGCCGGAGTGTGAGAGCTCAAGCCCTTATCCTACGATGCTTTTACACAATTCATCAATCGTACCTGGATTTGCTGTTATCCAATAGATACTCTTACTGATTCTAAATATATAATGCTTCTGCCCCATACCTTTGAATGAATAGATATTCACCCCATCCTGCCCTATCTCTTTATAATCACTGAACGGCGATTTTTTACTTGATCTCATCTTCTCTATCATAATCTCTGTTTGCTGTATAGCATCATCTGTGCTGAATGATTCAGAAACCCATACAGTTGCTTTTTCCCCTTCCCCCTGATAAAAGGCGACCATTCCGCTCGCCACATTTATCTTCTTGCCGTGAAGCTTATTAATGGCATGCAGGGCGTTTTTACCGGTAATCAACTGTACAAGCTTGAGTCCTCTGATTTCTTCTTGAAAAACAGGTGAAGGACTCTGATTACAACCCAGAAGAAAAAAAGAAAAAAGAATAAAAATAATGCACTTTCTCATATTGTGTATACCTCGGAAGGTTTGGGCGAATCCTTAGGAACGTGGACGAAATAACTTCCCCAACTATGCATCACAGCTTCAGATCGCCTTTGTCCGATCTCAAATCCCAAAAATATTGAAATAGCTCGCTATTCCTTCAACTTTTGTGATCTGA
>JABZFQ010000226.1 GCA_014237365.1 Desulfobacteraceae bacterium
TTCCCTACTCAAATTTTGCTAACTATCCTGCCCATGCCTTAAAAAAACCCAAAAAGAATGAGCAAAGCGAATTAAATAAAAAATGTTAATTTAGGCGACAACTTGCTTGACAAACACCGCTGCTGGAAGAAGGGAAGAAAAGACTGGAGATACCGGCATGGAAATATCTGTTAAGATAGTACGTCGGATGTCAAAATGTTTTTTAAAATTTGTCTTGACAACCTTACTAATTTTGTTTTATATTTCTGCATATGCTTAATTCAAAGTCACCTATACCACTATATCATCAATTAGCGGATATAATAATTACAAAAATACGTTCTGGAGAATATCCGCCAGGCTCAAGGATTCCTTCTGAAAACAGGCTTGCAGCGACTTATGGTATTGGTCGGCCCACCGCCAGACAAGCCACAGATGTGCTGGTTCGCAAACGCATGCTTGTAAGAAAAAGGGGTTCCGGAACTTTTGTAGGAGAAAGGCCGAAAGAGGTTGACCTTTTTTCTCTTGCAGGAACGATTTCGTCTTTCCACAAAAAGGGGATATCAATAACAACGCAGATCATAAAAAACATCCGTATGGAAACTGTTGAAAATGACTCTGAGAACCCTTTTTTAGGCCAGGATGTTTATTTTTTTTCAAGACTCAGCAGGGTTGAAGATATGCCTGTTCTAATAGAGGATATTTATCTGCATGCGAGTTTGTTTTCAGGTATAGAGCGATTTAATCTTCAGGGCCGGTCCCTTTCACAGATAGTCGAGGCGCAATATTATATGCGTCCGACAGGCGGAAAACAGAACTTCAGAATCGGGTATTTAACAGGGGAAAAAGCAAAAAGCCTGGATATCTCTTCAAACATACCCATACTTGCGGTAAAACGGTTTCTACACTTTGAGCAGGCAAAAAACGCAATATATTCGGAACTTTTTTGTCGAACTGACCGGTTTGTATTTTCACAGAGCCTGTTTGGAAACTAGGGAATTGCAGCTAATTCATCAGTTTTCAAACAGGCTCTCAGACAGGACAATAGGAGGAATATCAGATGATTGATCGAGGCTACTATGAAGGGTTCGGGGGTGCTTATCTCCCTGAAATCCTTGTTGCAACCTTTGATGATCTTGAGGATAAGTTTATTAAAGCAAAAAACGACCCTTCATTCTGGCAGGAATATACTGATATTATGTCAACATATTCTTGCAGGCCGACTCCTGTTACTTTTGCCGAAAACCTTACAAATCACTTTAATGGCGCACGTATCTATATAAAGCGTGAGGATCTGAATCATACAGGTGCTCATAAGGTGAATAACGTTATGGGACAGGGACTTCTGGTAAAGAGAATGGGAAAAACCAGGGTCATTGCAGAGACTGGTGCCGGACAGCATGGCGTAGCAACTGCAACAATGGCTGCGAAATTTGGATTTAAATGCACTATATATATGGGAGAGGTTGATGTTCAGCGGCAGCGTCCCAATGTTTTCTGGATGGATAGACTTGGCGCTGAAGTGATACCGGTTCGAGAAGGAACCAGGATATTGAAGGATGCCATAAATGAAGCTTTCCGAGACTGGGTAGGCAATATGGATATGACTCACTATGTTCTGGGCACTGCCTGCGGGCCGCATCCTTTTCCTGAGATGGTTTCTTATTTTCAGTCAATTATTGGAAAAGAAGCGCGAAAACAGATATTGGACAAAGAGGGCAGACTCCCCTCCCGCATTTATGCCTGTGTGGGAGGCGGCTCTAATGCATTGGGTATATTCAAAGGATTTTTGAATGATCCTGTAGAGCTGGTAGGTGTTGAAGCCGGAGGGCGCGGGCTTGATTCCGGCAGGCATGCAGCCAGGCTCTCCTCTAAAGATGCTAGCATAGGAGTTGCCCAGGGATATAAGACGTATTTTCTTCAGGACAGCGACGGACAGATGAAAGAGACCCATAGTGTAGCAGCAGGCCTGGATTATGTAGGAGTTTCGCCCATTCTGGCATATCTTAAGGAATCCGGCAGGGTAAGATTTGAATCAGCTACTGACCGTGAAGTGGTTGATGCAATGTCGCTAACTATTAAAAAGGAAGGGCTGATACCTGCCCTGGAATCAGCGCATGCATTTGTTCAGGCATTCAAGGAAGCGCCAAAACTGTCCAAAGAAGATATTATACTGATCAATCAGTCCGGAAGAGGAGACAAGGACATATTTACGGTTGCGGATGCCTTTGATGACCCGAGATGGAAGGAGTTTATCAAGAAAAAAGCGGAGGAGTATAATGCTTGAGTCGTATCTTAAAAGCCGGCTTATAGAAAAGAAAATACTGCTGATGACCCATATTGTTCTCGGATACCCCTCATTTGAGGAGTGTTTTAAAATAATAGAGACAATGGTTAACGCGGGGGTTGATTTGATGGAGCTCCAGATACCTTTTTCCGAACCCATTGCAGACGGCCCGGTAATACTTCATGCAAATCAGAAATCCCTGGCAGAGGGTAGTACAGTGGAGAAATGCCTGGATTTTGCCCAAAATGTAACACGATCATTTGATATCCCATTTCTTTTTATGAGCTATTATAATATACTTTTTAAATACGGGATTGATAGATTTGCTGTTGCAATGGCCGAAAGAAATATGAAGGGCGCCATTGTACCTGATCTTCCACCGGAAGAGGGGCAGGATTATCTGAATGCAATGAAACAATATAATCTTGATCCAATCTTTATTTTTTCTCCTACAACTCCGGATGAACGCATGAATTACCTTGCATCTTTTGGGCGGGGTTTTATTTACTGCGTGGCAAGAAAAGGAGTAACAGGCCTGGATACAGACTTTTCCGGGCAGCTAAATAAATATCTTGAAAGATGCCGCATGGCAACTCATCTTCCGTTAGCTCTTGGTTTTGGAGTAAAAGATAAAAACGACATAGACTTTTTAAAAGGAAAAACAGATATTGCGGTAATTGGTACCCAGACCATAAGACTGGTTGAAAAAAAGGGAGTCGGAGCTGTTGGTGAATTTATAGGGAGCCTCAGGTAAAGAGAGACCTTTGCAAAACGCCTCCTTTTTGCTCAATTTCAGCGTCAGGCTATGTTAGCTGTTAAGCTGCTGAGTTGATAAGCCTTTTTATCTTATGAGTTTAAGAGCCATCAGCTATAAGCTAAGCTGTATTCCTGCATTTAGAATTTTCGCCTTCCTTGAACTTGAACAAAATTGAACATTTTTCAAAGATCTCAAAAATTGGAAATGGTAAACAAATGGAAAAAATTGGTATAGCTTTAGGCGCTGGTGGCGCCAGAGGATTGGCCCATATTTTGATGCTGGAAACCTTAGACGAACTGGGACTTAAGCCGGCCTACGTCAGTGGCACCAGCGTTGGTGCAATTGCAGGTGTACTTTACTGTTCCGGTATGACAGGCAAAGAATTGCGAGAATCATTCAGTGAGTTGATAGTTTCAGAGCGCAATCGTGTAACAAATATTTTTAACTTTAAATGGCTTGATTTCATTGTGCCACAGTTTGAGGGGGCTGGTTTACTAAAGACTGAAAATTTTATCAAATTTTTGTTTAAATTAATTGCCGCACGAACATTTGAGGAGCTTGATATTCCCTTATTCGTTGTAACGTCAAATTTTTGGACACGTGAAGAGGTGGTCTTTAAAAGCGGCGAGCTGATTTCCGTTATACAGGCCAGCATATCTCTGCCCGGAATTTTTGCACCGGTATTGATAAATAACGAGGTTTTAATAGATGGCGGAGCTGTAAATCCTGTGCCTTTTGATATATTACCGAATGATTGTGATCTAACTATTGCGATCGATGTTATTGGACACAGAACAGCAGGGCCGGATCTCATGCCTTCCCTGACAGAGGCTGTTTTTAACACTTTTCAAATAATGGAAAAAAGCATAACCAGGCAAAAACTACGTGTTGTCTGCCCTGATATCTATATAGAGCCCTATATTTCGGATGTTCGTGTTCTGGAATTCCACAAGGCAGAGCATGTATTCAGGCAGACTCAACCTGCCAAAGATCGGCTAAAACGAGAGCTTGAGGAATGGCTAAATAGAGTCGACGCAGCAACCTAAGGAACGGGGACGAAATAACTTCCACAACTATGCATCACAGCTTCAGGCCGCCTTTGTCCGATCTCAAATCACAAAAATATTGAAATAGCTCGCTATTCCTTCAACTTTTGTGATTTGAGATCGAACAAATTCGACCCAAATCTGTGGGCCTACTTGTGGAAGTTATTTCGTCCCCGTTCCCAAGGGAGGAGGTGAAATTAAGTTTGCCATTATCAAAATTTATGCAAAAAAAGATTCCTGAGCTTTTGAAAAAATATGAAATTTCTTACTGTAAAGAAGCTGATTGTATTGAATATTTTATTACTGACAAAAAAACACACGAACAAATCTCGTATGCCCTGGTATTGTCTTTAAACAGGTTTGCTAAACAAATTAATGTGGGAAGATTTTGTCCTGAACTGTATAAACAGCCTCATTGCAAATATTTTTCAGCAGCTTGCTTTTTTCTGTTGATACATCATTTCGCAAAAATTTTTCATTTATCTGAAGGATATGGTATTTATCTTGAAACAAAACCCGCAACCTATAAAAAGTTTTTTTCGATGCTCAAAGATTTTAACTTGAAAGTAAAAAAAATTATACTTTGTAATACTGCAGAGGTTTGTGATGTATATCATCAAGATAATATTGATACTTCGATGATTGTACTTGCGCGTACTTGCGGGACGTGATTGGCTCGGGCTTGCGGGACGTTCATTAGTTTAGACATAGTAATTTGAACTGGAAAACGTATGGGGTCTTTCCTAATGTGAAGAAGTTATTTCGTCCCAGTTCCTAAGTAATTTTTATAGAGATAATATGATTTCATAATTTTCTTCACATAATTCTCTGTTTCTTTTATAGGAGGGATTTTTTTGTAGTGCGCAACTCTATTGGGGCCGGCATTATAAGCAGCCAGTGCAAGAGGCAGCTTACCTTCAAAACGGGTCATTAATTGTTTTAGATAAAGTGTGCCTCCCAGAATGTTTTCTCGTGGATTAAATGGATTGGTGATTTTGAGAGACTCAAAATTTTCGGGCATGATCTGCATAAGGCCCATTGCCCCGGCTTTTGAAACAGCTTTAGGATTAAAATCCGACTCAACTTTTATGAGAGCTTTCAGCAGAGGGAAAGAAACGCCGTGTTTTATTGATGCTTCAGATATGAAATGGTCATACTTGCTTGTTGAATATTTGTTTGAGACCTTTGAAGGGTTTTCACTTAGATAGAATTTATAATTTGATGATATCGGCACATTGGTAAAATGAAGTACTCCATCGCTGTCAATATATGTGTATATGTCAGCATGGCTGCATAATACACCTGTAAATATAAAAAGTGTTGTGCAAAATATCGTTATAAAAAAATATTTAATGCAACTGATGAACATTTCAAATAATTACCACTTTTTGTATTGCCCTGACGATTTCTTCAGGATCATCCATGATTTGCACAATATCAAGATCATTATCAGATATCTTATGATGTTCAAGCAAGGTAGCCTTGATCCATTCTAACAGTCCTGACCAGTAATCAGAATCCACCAGTATAACAGGAAAGGGTTTAATGCGGTGTGTTTGAATAAGTGTAACAGCTTCAAAGAGTTCGTCCAAGGTGCCGAAACCGCCCGGCATAATAATATATGCAGTGGCATATTTCACAAACATAACCTTGCGGATGAAGAAATATTTGAACTCCAGCTTGATATTTGAATAGTCATTTGGTTTTTGCTCAAACGGAAGGACAATGTTCATTCCAACAGAGGTGCCTCCTGCTTTTAGAGCCCCTCTGTTTCCCGCTTCCATGACGCCTCCTCCTCCGCCAGTTATTACAGCAAAATTGTTTTTGACAAAAAGAGCCGCTATTTCTTCGGTTTTCTTATAGATTGGATCATCTTCTTTAATCCTGGCTGAACCGAAAATAGTCACTGCAGGGCCAATATCGTGAAGCCTCTCGATGCCTTCAACGAATTCTCCCATAATTTTAAACAGACGCCATGCTTCGCCTATTTTAAAATCGTCAATTATAAATTGTCTTTCCATTAATATCCTAATATGCTAACTAGTTAGGTTCTTAGGTTCTTAGGTTCTTAGGTTCTTAGGTTCTTAGGTTCTTAGGTTCTTAGGTTCTTAGGTTCTTAGGTTCTTAGGTTCTTAGGTTCTTAGGTTCTTAGGTTC
>JABZFQ010000313.1 GCA_014237365.1 Desulfobacteraceae bacterium
ATCAAGTGTTTACAAAATAATACAGGGCGGTATTACCAAATCTGCTTTGTAGGGACTACCCAATTTTCATGTTCGGGGGTGAACAATTCGTTATTCATGCGCGTTTGCTCTGAAATAGCAGATGCTAAAAACGCCCCGGCTTCTGGTGTCGGGTGGAGCGCATGGTTAGCCGATGTATTCGGTATGAAGCCCTGCATTCCTAGCCGCTTCAAATTGTCTTTTGTCAGAGGTGACAAATAGATCTGCCTGCCACTCCAAAGCACAAGCAACATGTATAGCATCCATTGCTCGCAATACATTTTTTTCCAGCAGATTTAATGAACGTGAGATTACTGATGGAGTGACCTGAAGAACAGTAGCGTCACGGACATCATCCAGCAATTGCCGCCTTGCCTTCCGATAGTCCGTAATTGTTAAAACTCGTTCTCGCTGTCGCCGGTTAAGCGCAGAAATGATTTCGGGTACTAAAATAATACAGAGAGCTAACTCCGATGCATGATGCAACAAACTGCCCATTTCTTCGCTACCATCTTCTTGGACATATCTTTTGGCAAGAGATGATGAATCAACAGAGAGTCTCATCTATTAATCTCACGCTCTTCAATGATAGCGGAGGATAAATCGCTTCCTGAAATTCGCAAACGGATACCCGGTTGCTTCCATGAAGGTGTCCTGAATTTATCGCAAAACGGAATAACTTCGGCCACAGGCTTCCCGCGACGTAGAAGAACAATAGTTTCACCATGTTCCACCTCGGTTATGAAACCTGATGCCCTTTTACGAAAATCGGTAAATGCAATAGTTTTCATTGTAATGCCTCCTCATATGTGCATCTGAATGTACAGCAGGAAGCGCTCTTTGTCAAGATGATAAATAAAGGCTAAGGGAACCAATTTTTACAAAAACCCTGAACCAGAAAGGAGGTTTCCCTATGCTTGAGGAACAGATTAATGGTTTTATTGAGTATTGTAAAGTATCAGGTTTTAGAGACAAATCTATTGAATCCTTATCAATAAGACTCAATCAATTCAACAATTTTCTAAAAATCGCTTGCTTGCGTAAAATTAAATCCATCACATACGTCACCTTTTCAGGATTTGTTGCCGATTATAAAAATCCTTCCATCCATGTGAAGAAAGCAAGAATTTGGTCACTGAGGCAATTTTTCCATTACCTTAAGCTCAATGAATATGTGAATGAAAATATTGCCACGGATCTATCTTATCCCAAAATAGAAAAAACTGTTCCCCATTTTTAACCATCCGTGAGTACAACCGGATTCTTCACCACTGCTCAAAAAATGCCGGCACATTCATCGGCCGGAGAAACCTCATTATTATTATCATGTTAGGTCTTCTGGGTCTTCGAACAAATTCGATCATTTCTATGAATGTTCAAGATATGGATGTGGCTGTCGGCCTTGCCTGGATCAAAGAAAAGGGTGGTCTCAAAAGGAACATTGTGCTGCCCAAAGTCCTTTGTACGGTGCTAAAACCATCAATGGCATTCATTTAAAAGCAAATAGTTTCAAAATTTATCAGATAGCTATAACTATTTAAATTTATTTAAATTTTGAGATAATAATAAAAAACTTATTCTTTTTTCTTGACTATATCA
>JABZFQ010000158.1 GCA_014237365.1 Desulfobacteraceae bacterium
TAATATCAAATAGTTAAAAATTACCCGAAAATTGACTCTTCATATAACCACTTAATTTTATTGAATAAACAAAAAAAGCTGTTAATTTTTCCAGACTCAAAGTGCGAAACTAAGGCTAAAGTATATTAAAGTGCCTAAAGTTGAGGAATGCGCCTTTGGCGCTGACAATTTTAACTTTTTACCATACAACTTTGCTCACTTTATAACTTTAGGCACTTTAGCTCACTTTAGGCACTTTTTTCATCTATCAAATTAAAAAGGAGTGTAATAATATTATGGCATTAAATGAAGTTATAATAACCAGAGCAATAATAGACCGTTTTTCACAAAAATTTCTGGAACATACAGAGGTTGATACTGCAATAGTCGGCGGAGGTCCATCCGGACTTGTAGCAGCGTATTTTCTGGCAAAAGCCGGAAAAAAAGTAGCTCTTTATGAACGCAAGTTAAGTCTGGGCGGCGGAATGTGGGGCGGCGGAATGATGTTTAATGAAATAGTGGTACAAAAAGAAGGAAAAGAAATACTGGATATATTTGATATCAACACAAGAGAATATCAGCCGGGATATTTTACAGCAGATGCCGTTGAATCCATTACCACGATATGCTCATATGCAACTAAGGCCGGGGCAAAAATCTTTAATTGTATGAGTGTGGAAGATGTTGTAATTCGGGAAAATCGCGTTATTGGGCTTGTCATTATATGGTCGCCTGTGGAAATGGCGGGACTTCATGTTGATCCCCTTACAATTATGGCAAAAAATATTGTTGATGCAACAGGACATGCAACAGAAATGCTTAATGTTATTGAGCGAAAAGCAGATATGAAGTTAAATACTGAAAGCGGGGGAGTAATGGGCGAACGGTCCATGTGGGCGGAAAAGGCAGAAAAACTGACAATTGAAAATACCAGGGAAATCTGCCCGGGCGTATATGTCGCAGGAATGTCAGCTAACGCCGCTTTTGGTGGCCCAAGAATGGGGCCAATCTTTGGAGGAATGCTTCTCTCAGGAAATAAAATAGCAGAGCTTATTATTGCAAAAGATAAATCTGAAAAATAATTTACAATTTGTAATAGTTCAGCCACAAAGGCACTAAGACACCAAGATTATAATATAATTCTTAATGTGCAGGATCCGACGTGTCTACAATTTTTTTCTCTTTTTGATAACGCTTTAAAATTAAAGTCGTTTTGTGCCTTTGTGACTTAGTGGCTGAATTTTTACTACAATTTTTACTTTGTAAAACGGAGATATAGATTATGACTCAATTAGAAATGGCGCGTAAAAATAAAATCTCGGAAGAAATGGAGATATGTGCCAAACATGAAGGAGTTGAGCCTGAATTCATTCGCAAGGGAGTTGAAGATGGTAATATAGTAGTAATAAGAAACAAAAAGCACGAATCCATTTCACCTCTCGCAATTGGCAAGGGTTTAAAAACAAAAGTCAACGCCAATATCGGAACGTCAAAAGACCGTACAGATGTTGACCAGGAACTCAAGAAGGTAAGAGTATCTGTTGCCGCCGGAGCAGATACTCTTATGGATCTCTCTACAGGTGGCGATATCAGGGCAATAAGGAAAGCAATTATCAAAGAATCATCATTGGTAATTGGAACAGTACCTATATATCAGGCCGCAGTTCAGATGCTGGATTCTAAAAAAGCTATCGTTGAAATGACCGCTGAAGACATGTTCGGGGTCATAGAAGAAAATGGTGAAGATGGTGTAGATTTCGTTACAGTTCATTGCGGAATAACAAAAAAAAGTATTGGCTGCCTTGAAATTGGAGGGCGTCATTTAGGCATTGTCAGCAGAGGAGGATCTTTTTTAGCTAATTGGATAAGATGTAACAAAAGAGAAAATCCTCTCTATGAACAATATGATAAATTCAGATTGAAGAACTGATAACCCTTGGCGAACTTACAAAAAGAGCAAGAGATCAAGGTGTTCAGGTTATGATTGAAGGCCCAGGACATGTTCCAATCAGAGAAATTAAGGCTAATGTTGAGCTGGAAAAAAGTCTTTGTCAGGGAGCTCCATTCTATGTACTTGGTCCAATTCCCACAGACATAGCGCCTGGCTATGACCATATTACTGCCGCTATTGGAGGAGCCATTGCAGGATCAGCCGGCGCAGACTTCCTGTGTTATGTTACTCCGGCGGAGCATTTAAGACTACCTACTATAGAAGATGTAAAAGAAGGTATAATTGCTTCAAAAATTGCCGCACACATTGCAGACATCGCAAAGGGAGTTCCCGGCGCAATTGAAAAAGATTTACTAATGGCAAAATACAGAGATGAATTCAACTGGGAAGGTCAGGTAAACATTTCTATAGACCCTGAAAAAGTAAGGGCCTGTCTGGAAACCAGCGAAAGTGCCGGCAAAGAAGGCTGTACCATGTGTGGTGAGTTCTGTGCAATTAAACTGGGGAAAATATAGATTATCTGATAATCTATAGCTCGCTACCTGCGAGGTCTGCTGCCCGGCTTTCAATGGCGGCATACATTTTTATTCGCTTTAGCCAGCCATTCCATTAATCTGTTCCACCAGCTTTTCTTCTTGATAATCTCACTTGAATTTTTGACTGGTGATATTTTATTGTTCATAAAGAATTACCTGTTTTAACTAAGTTGAGCTATAATAATAGCCAGACTTGTTTTGATACATCACATATTCCAATTCATCAAGAAAATTATTATGAACCCCGGAGCAAGCTCTGAACTCAAACCATCAATCTATTTTGAACTTGCCTGCGATTACCAAAGATGATATTGATTATTAGTAAGCGTTCACGGAACGTTGAAATTAGAAATTAGAAATTAGAAATTAGAAATTAGAAATTAGAAATTAGAAATTAGAAATTAGAAATTAGAAATTAGAAATTTGGCCTTCATGCTTTTGTACTGTTCTTCCCAATTTCCAATTTCTATTTTAATCTCTCTCAAATTTCTACTTTCCAATTTCAAGTTTCAAGCCGTGAACGGCTACGATGGCTACTAACTTAAGGCGGGACATTCTGTAATTTCAACAAATTATGCAGGGTGCATTCTATGCACCATGGTGGTGCATAGAATGCACCCTACATGGAGATGTTATGTCAATTTTGGACAATTGATGTTTTACGATAATCAAGAACAAAAAGTTAGAAAGTGTCCCGCCTTAAATTGGTAGCCGCTACGATTATTATTATAAGATATTTACTGATGTTCGCGAAAAAAATTACTTGAAAAGGTAAAGGAGGCTTAATTCAAATGAGTGAAAAGGCTGAAATCATAAAGCTTAAACCCTCAGATGTCGAACACGTTGAAAAAATACGAATGCAGCTTGACTCAGGCCGTCAGGTCATGGTGCATTCCAGTGAAAAAGATGAGCTTATCGAGATTGCAGAAACCGACGGTGAAATTATCATGAAAGTTCGGATGACAGATAACGGGCCTGTTATCTCAGTCTGCGGGGCTCACCTTGAACTGAAATCAACCGAAACTATTGCGCTGGAAGCTAAAAAGATAAAGATAAAAGCTAAAGAAAAAGTTGTGGTAGAAAGTAACGGGGGTCTTGAAATAGATTCTTCAAAAAAAATGGCCATTCATTCTAATAACGACATCTGCGTGGCAGGAAAGATAATTCATCTAAACTGACATGAAAAATGTCGCGCCAAGCAACAGGACTAAACTTAAGGAGAATAAATTATGCCCGCTGCTGCACGTGTCGGTGATATGGTAAGACAGGATTCACCTCATTGCCATGCCCCCATCCATCCGCCAGCACCGATACCTACCCCTTCTGCCCATCCTGCGCTTCCTTTGGCAATAATTACAGGTGCGCCTACTGTGCTCATCGGTAGCCAGCCTGCCGCTCAAGTCGGAAGCACAACCGCACCATGTACACTTCCCGCTTGTGTACCAGGAGGTCCCGGTACCGTTGCTATGGGTTCGACAAGTGTTATGATCGGCGGCCTACCTGCTGCCAGAGTAAATGATCTAACTGCTCACCCGAGCTGTGTGGCTCCTATTCCTGCGCCGGTCGGAAAAATACTTCCACCTGGCTGTCCTACAGTAATGATTGGGGGGTGAGACTCATAAAGCAGCTCCATTTTGAAAAACTTAAGCCCTTGTGCCCGATATGCCGTTCTAATGGACAAGAATCATTCCTCGAAATCCGATCTGTCCTCAAAGAAAGCAATAATTCGATAATTGAAGGGATTCTCATCTGTACAAACACTCAGTGTCTCAGTGAATATCCTGTTATTGATGGAATACCGATTATTGTAAGCAACCTCAGGACATATATCTCACAGAATTTAATTCCGATTCTTTGCCGTGATGATCTGACAAACACAATGGAAAGTCTCCTGGGTGACTGCTTTGGCCCGGGCTCGGCATTTGACACCCATCGCCAGCATATCAGCACATACGCATTTGATCACTATGGCGATCTTGACCCTCAAGAAACGACTAAATCACCTGCTTCGCCGGGATCGATAGTAAAACTGCTCAGGCAGGGCTTGCTGTCAATGGAACATAACGTCAGAGGCCCTGTTATTGATATTGGCTGCTCTGTTGGCCGAACAAGCTTTGAACTTGCCAAAAAATTTGATGAAATTGTCCTTGGTGTGGACATAAATTTCGGTATGCTTAAGACAGCATCTTCAATCCTTGAAAACAAATATGTTTCATATCCAAGGCGAAAGTCAGGAATCGCTTTTGAACGCAGGGAGTTTCCGGCAGTATTTGAAAAGGCGGGAAATGTTGATTTCTGGGTATGCGACGCTACTGCGCTGCCTTTTTCTGATGAAGTATTTTCCGCAGGGGTAAGTCTGAATGCTCTGGACTGCGTGTGGTCCCCATATGACCATTTGAAAGAACTTGCCAGGATTTTGATGCCTGGCAGCCGTGCTATTGTTTCAACCCCCTATGACTGGACAGCAAACGCGACCCCTGTGGAATCATGGCTTGGAGGCCATTCGCAAAGGTCTAAGCATAAAGGGTCAAGCGAGGCCGTCCTGCGTTCTTTACTTGCCGGAGGAGACCATCCCAATGCTGTCGAAAAACTTGAGCTCATATCAGAAGAAGAGCTCCCATGGACATTGAGACTTCATGACCGAAGTTTTATGGAATACCTGGTTCAGATGATTATTGTGCAAAAAAAATCAGCTTCCTGAACAAAGAGAGCTCCACGGCATTAAACCGTAGCAGGCATTTATCATGGAGACTCCGGCATCACTGATGCAGGAGAGCGACCTGTGGTACCACCTGTTCATAAGCCTTTGTCTGGTCCCCATCCCTGTACTTTTTGAATACTATATGGTATTTGTATTCCCAAACTGTGTGTGCTAAACTTTTTTTCATTGTTTTGCTCCTTTCGTATTTTGCTCACAGAAACAGTACTGTTTCCTTTCTTCGAAAGGAGCATTTTTTTAAATACTACAGCATAGCTTTTTCTATTTTCTCCGGCATAGCTGGAGGCTTATCGCAGGAGGTATTATCCGTTACTCCTTTGCCTCAAAAGCAAGTTTTTATCCGTTTATCCGTATCCGTTATCCGTGATTATTGAGGAAAAACGGTTTAGATTAAGAGGTCTAAAGGTATTAACGATACTAAAGAAATAAATAACATCTCAAGTAGTTTAGGAACGTGGACGAAATAACTTCCCCAACTATACATCACAGCTTCAGGCCGCCTTTGTCCGGTCTCAAATCACAAAAATATTGAAAAAGCTCGCTATTCCTGCAACTTTTGTGATCTGAGATCGAACAAATTCGAGCCAAATCTGTGCGCCTACTTGAGGAAGTTAATTCGTCCACGTTCCTTAACAATAGATGAAACCTTGAGGTTCATAACAGAAACTGGATATGTTCATTTTACTGATAAAAACTTAGAAAAAGAAGAAAAAGGGAAATAAGTTGACAGGCAGAAGAGTTTGTTGATCAATTATCCAATCAACGGTAATATTAGGAGGAAAAAATGACGGTTTTAAATACTGATACTCTTGCCGATACACCATACCAGGTTACTGTTTCCCAAAATCTAGGGATGGATCCAACGGAAATTAATCATAGGGTAAATCGAGTTCGTAATTATGATGCATTTGATTTTAAACACTATAAGTACAAATGTAAAGAATGCCTTGTAGGTTTTAGACTTCAACAGACGCCACAATCTTACCTGCCCACAAAAATTATAATAGATAAATCCGCTTTACGGAATGCCGTATATCTTCCGTATAAGGACCACAATTCTACTTCTGTTAGATTATCGATAGACCGATATCCGGCCATCCGATATTTCTTCACGGATAACCTGTCTGGTTGCGCCGTATTTATTGATAAACGAGATGGTGGTCATTTTTTTGCCTACCATGTAAATACTCACTTACATTCAGGCGAGGAATCGAAAAGGATGGTTCCATCATGGCAACATCCTGAAGCAACACATCGTTTAAATGCCATGCATACCATCAGTTCCAGAGATCAACGACTTCATCTAAATCGACGAACCAGGTATGCATGCACTAAAGATAACTATTTGGGAGGTGCGGATGATTTAAAGAAAAAAGGTAAAAAATTTGGTTGGTTAGGTCATAAAACCCGAATTTTAAAAAAAGATTTAATAGCCGGGACTTGTGTGATTGGCGTTCGCGTAAGAGGTGGAAATGACTGGACATTTTACTTTCAAACATGGGGGCGTTTAGATCGTAAAGGCGTATCCACAGATTTACACGTCATCGATTCCGGTACTTTCAGAAATAATTGAAAAATCCATCAAAATTATGAAATACAATTCTGAATTTAGTTTTTAGGATCAAGTCTGTTCTTGATACTTATTAATCAAATCATTAACAGATTCAATCCTTTTTTTAATTATTTTATCTTTTTTTAATAACTGCTTCAATCGTGAGATCACGCTGCTGACGGTACAATATTTTCTGATATTAAATGATTCACCGATAATTTTCAGACTATCATGTCTCAAAGTTCTAAACAGATATATTGCAATATTTCTCGGCTCGTTAAATTCACCTCTTTTTGATTTCATCAAAGTATCATTGGTTACTTTATAATATTCACACACACATTTAATAATTAATGTTTCATCTGGTGCAAGTTCTTTTGATTGCGGTATATCATCATCAATTTTACGTGCATAATAAGATCCCTTAATCCAGTCAACAAATTCAGAAATACCATAGCATACCGGCCATCTTTTTCTTTCAATCATTTCTGAATAAAAACCATCTGATTTATCCCGCATAAAATTTTTATACATTTTTAACCAGTTTTTCCGGTTCGGAGACAGTATGGATAACAGTGTTGTTTTATAAAGCCAGTTCCATTTTTCCGCAGCAGAAAGATATCCTTTATGACTTGACCAGATATATTTAGCGGGAGCATCCACAATTCCTGCCTTAACAGGATTTTTATGTATATACCTCAATGCCTGCAGCAGATAACTATCTCCTCCCACCAGAACAGACTTGTATCTACCCTTAAATAAAGGACCGTCACATCCATGTCTTCTGTTATACCGTTGTGTATAAAGACCATTTATATGGCGCATACCACGGGATAAATTAGCATCCGGTGTCTGTATTAACAGATGATAGTGATTGGGCATAAGACAATAGGCAGAGATATGAAAATTCCACATCTCTGAAATCTCTTTCAACAGTTCGATAAATATCCGGTAATCATATTTGTCATGAAAGATCACTTCCCGGTTCCGGCCCCGGTTCATTGCGTGGTACCAAGCATCTTTATATTCTATACGAAGAGGTCTGCTCATAATGTTTTTATAACAAAAAAAATAAACAAGTGTCAAGAACAGACTTGACCCCCGTCT
>JABZFQ010000350.1 GCA_014237365.1 Desulfobacteraceae bacterium
CAACTTAAAGCGGGACACTTTACGCTATTTTGGTTCTATGGTAATTTCGCAATCAAGCAAAATCTAAGGGGTTGCCAACTGATTGAATTTACAGGCTGTCCCGCCTTACGTTGGTAGCCGCTCGGCCGAAGTGATTACCTGATCAGAGTTGCAAATCTCTTGTGCTTTCTGAAAAAGTGCTTGAATTGCACCGCAAGAACTGTTAACTTCTTTTGTTGTGTTCGGGTCGTTGGACATGGCTGAACTCCCTTCGTTAAGATTTTTCAGCAACCCATAACAACTCAAGAATAGTTTGTCCAGAAGTTTCAGCCTGTCATTGAATAAAATGCATTTTGCCCACTTTTTGGGAATGCGCCCCGCCCCCCTTTGGGCAATGGCATTCGTTTAAGCAAAAAATGGCATTTTAAAGGCTGCATATTGTATAGTGCAATGAAGATGTGCACAATATGTAGAAAATTTTATACCCAAAATGCCTTAAACGAATGCCATTGCCCAAAGGGGGGCTTCCTGAAGCCACCTGCTTCGCGGATGGAGTCTCACTATTTCAAATAGTTATCTTAGTTCCAAAATAATGTTTTTTTACGCTTTTTCAGAAATAAGTATTCAATAATATCAGATAGTTACGATAAAATAATTTTGATAAAATAATTTTTTGGGACTTCTACAACTACCTGATATGATTTAATATTTCGAAACTGGCATTTCGTATCTAATTGAAATATTAATGTTATTTTGTATGCCTTATGTCAAAAACCCAGGAACATATATGACTCTGTTGATTTACTCCAATTTTAAAAATCAGAGCACAATATATTGCTACCAATTCACCATGTACGCACTATATGTTGTGCCATTTTTTTTGAAGAGATAGTAAATCAACAGAGTCATATATAGGATGCGGTTGAACTAAAAAAAGAAGAATTATAACGAATGTAGCCTTGGGCTATTTGTGTTTCAAAAATTAAAGTTTTGTTGCGGAGGATATAGCCTAACGGGTTATTATGTTAAAGTATATACCGATGCTGTTGTTGATTTATGTATGGTGTGTGGCAGGTTTGTCTGATCCGTCGGCGCCTTTTCAAAATTATCCGATTGTTCGGTGGTTATCATTCCCAATTATCCTGGGATTATTTTTGTTAACATTACCCAGAATTTTATATCTAAAACAATGGCAGAAGACTGGATTTGAGAAATATATATGCGGAATTGCCTTGTTGATTACGATATCGACACTCATGCATGAATGTTCTTTGCAGGATGGGATATACGCAATGGGAATATATCTCCGTTATCCGCTATTTTGTCTTATTATACTTAACATGGGTATTACTACACGCCAATACAGGTTATTTATAATTTTGTTCTGCGCTATAGGTGTATTGTTATCTGGAGAAGCCCTTTTTAACTACTATTTTTGGGGTTTAAGCGGTGATAAAACATTTATATCACTTGGTTCTTCTTGGGGCCATGTTGCTGCCGGAATATTCTTTATGTATGGTAGTTGTCTCGTAATTGCGCATTTGTTACTCAATGGCTTTCGTATATCCTACATGATATACCTTGCTTTAATAATATTTATATCCTTATTTATTGCTTCAATACGATCAGTCCTTATTTTTATGGTACCTATGTCGCTGATTATTTGGGCCGTAAAAAAAGAGATTATACAAGAAAGAATGATTTTGTTATGCTCTGCATGTTTTATAATAATTACATTATTGGCTGTCATGCTTCCATGGCAAACTTTAAAATTGGAGCATCCCTTTATTGTTAATATATCTCCTGAGTATCGTTTGAGATTGATTGGACAAATTATTTCGGAATTGCATTCCTCTGGAGATATTTTTTTGGGAGTTGGCCCTAGGAGTATGAGCCCTGGGGCCTTCGGGCATATGGGCAGCATGTATGAAATGTTCTATTTTGATATGCGTTCGATTTTATTTGGGGGAACCAATCAATATGTAAAAGCATTTTCAGAGATAGGTGTTGTCGGCTTTATTATTTATTGGGCTATGCTGGTAAAAACTTTATTCGCTAATGCTCAGTTTCATCGTCTTTTAAAAGAAGATTCTGGAAAAAATGTCGGTTATTACAGACTTGTTTCACTATCATTTTGGGGAATTTGGATTCATTATAGCGCTTTTGGTTTATTGTATAATGATTTTTGGCGGTTCGATATCAGTTCATTGGTGTTCTGGTTTTTTGTCGCAATTATCTATTCTGGCAAACAGTCGCTGTTAAAAGAGAATAAAGATCAAATAGATGTAATTAGGTACCCTGTTGAGGTGGAGTTCGGGATGTCCATAAATAAATAAGCAACTTGATTGTATAAAAATTTTCATTAGTTAAAGGATTTCTGAATTTTATATGAAGATTTTTCTTGCTAACTACCGCTACTTCATTTCCGGCGGTCCGGAACGCTACCTGTTTAACATCACCGAGGCCTTGAGTGAACGAGGGCATGAGGTTATCCCTTTTTCTATCCATTATTCAAAAAATCAGTCTACACCTTATTCTCAATATTTTGTAGAGCCTTTGGGTACCCGGGATGAGGTTACATTTCGTCAACAAAGGTTTTATGCAAAGACATTATGGCGGACGATTACAAGGCTATTCTATTCAAAGGATGTCGAGAAAGCAATAACCCTACTTGTTTCTGAGACACAACCACAGGTTGCCTATGTATTGCACTATCTTCGAAAGCTGTCGCCATCTCTTCTTGTTGGGCTTAAAAAATCTGGAATTCCGATAGTGGTTCGCCTGTCTGATTATGCGATGATTTGCCCTCAGGCGCATTGCCTTCGGGATGATTTGCCATGCAATTTATGCGTAAAAGGCGATTTACGGCATAGTATCGTGCATAAGTGTATCCAAAAAAGCAGGGCAGCATCAGCATTGAATGCATTGGCTACATGGTATCATCAGTATCGGCATTTTTTTGATCTTATTGATGTCTTTGTTGTCACGAATCAGTTTATGTATAAGATGATGATCAATGCGGGATTTCAGGAAAGCAGGTTAAGATGTATTCCTACTTTTACTGATATTGAAAAATTTAAACCTGATAAAAAAATAAATAGAAAATATATTACATACGTGGGGCGATTAGAAAACATTAAAGGTGTTCATGTTTTAATAGATGCGTTGAGTTTATTACATAGCAAGCGTCCTGATTTAAATATAGAGACAAAGATTTTTGGTGCAGGCGAGGAATCATATCGTGATTACCTGATAAAAAAGGTTCAGCAAACTGGTATTGAAAAAGTTGTCCATTTCGTTGGAGAAGTCAACTCGGATGACATTGCCAATCTGTTACGTAAATCCTTTTTGTCAGTAGTTCCTTCTCTATGGTATGAAAACCTGCCAAATTCAATTTTAGAAAGTTATGCTTCTGGTGTACCCGTTTTGGCATCTGATATAGGTTCGCTCCAGGATTGCATCATTAATGGCGAAACAGGATATCTATTTCGTACTGGTGATGCTGAAAGTCTGGCAAATTATCTGGAATACTGTTTCGATCATCAGGATAAAACTAATACTATGGGATATAAGGCCAGAGAAGTTGTGAAACAGGTGTATTCTTCGCAGAAACATATAATGGAGTTGGAATATCTTTTTCATGAAGCGGTGGATAATTAATTTGTTGATAGGAGGTGTTATCAAATGCAGAGTCATGCGGAAAAATATCTTGTAAAAAAACTCGTTAGAGTTCTGGCTGATTCTCGCTGCATTGGCAGTCCATGCATTTTAAATATTGGGGGGGCAGAGCGTCTCAATTGAGAACCAGTTAGTAGCATCTGGTGCGCATTTTGTTTGTGACCGCATTGATGTGGAAGATTGCAGTGTAGCACATCCAACAATAGAAAAATGTTGTTTGTGTTCAGATGTTGTTGAGTCTAAAAGATACGTTGCTGCGTTTGCCAACTATGTTTTAGAACATGTCCAGCTTTTAGACAAAGCTGCGGTTGAAATTTATCGTGTCTTAATGACTTCAGGTCGCTTTATTGCGTTTATCCCTAATCCTCCCGCGCCAGAGTTTATGCTGGTGAAACATACGCCTTTATGGTTCCGCAGAATGGTAACTGGCAGAAATGCTTGGCACACTTATTATGCGTACAAAAATATTGCCGTGTTAACCAAGATATTTGAATCAACCGGCTTTTGTCTTGTTGAAAAAAGATATTGGCCTGTTGTTGGAGACTATTTGTATAAAATTCCTTTTCTTGGCATTCTCGGCAAATCTTACGACAAGATGATTTCTATTATGGAAGCGGAAACCTTTATGGGACAAGTTTGTTTAATATTCGAGAAGTAGTTTCCATATTTAACGCTTCATAACTTGGGTGCCATCCAATAATTTAGATTTTTACAAAATTGATACAAACGCGAAATGCAGGGCGATAACTGCGGCAGCTTCTTTTAAGCGCACGGGCGGTTATTCTTCCCTCTTTATGCTACGAAAATCAGCCCTTCAGCATTACAGAGGTGTTTGCCGCGGAAAAAGCTGTTATCGCTTCTGATGATCTGGGTGGAATGACGGAGCTTGTCAAAGATGGCGAGCGGGGTTTACTGGTTCCACCTGGGGATGTGGATGCACTGGCAAATGCGATGAAGTGGATGGATGCCTATTCTTTAGAAACGCAGGAAATGGGGAAAAAGGCGCGCGCTTATGCATCAGAGATTCATTCATCAGCGGCGCATTATAAGAGATTAATGGGAATTTATAAAAGTGTGATGGAGATAAATGATGTTTAGGGAGATTCGGGAACTTATAAGTTACCACAAAAAATATGGGCGGCGTTTTGGCGAACATGATTGTAAGAATGTATTTGAAAAATTCAGGAAAGACATCATTCCTGTTGGTTTTGAAAACTTGAAGGGAAAAAGAATTTTGGATTTAGGCTGTGGCCAGCGGTTTCCATTTGCGTTGCAATGTGTTGGAGCAGGGGCTAATGTGACAGCTCTGGATTTGGATTATGTAAAACCCGATATCCTGCCTTTGGCTTTCTTACGAACTGTTAAATATAATGGATTGAAACGCGCTTGCAAGTCCCTTTTGAGAAGGCTGCTTTTTGATGGAACTTATTACGACTCTCTGGAAAGCGTTGCCGGCAAGCCTCTGCGGGACTGCTGTTTCAGAATAAACTTTATCGTTGCAGATCCACATGCCGAAAGCTACCCGCTGCCCTCTAATTCTTTTGATTTGATTGCATCAAACGCAGTGATTGAACATGTAGACAATGTGTTCCGCTTTGCTGCCGAGATTTGTCGTCTATTGCGCAGGGGGGGGGGGATATTTTATGGCACCATTCATAACTTTTATTCGCTTTCTGGCGGGCATAATTTGGAATGGGCATTTCCGGATGAGCAGCCATCACAAAAGGTTTCGCCGTGGGATCACCTGCGGGATAACCGGTTTCCAATCTGGGCACCGCTTAATAAATTGTTGCCTGAAGAATATCAAAATGCATTTTCAGAACATTTGGATATCCTACTTTTCGAAGGAAGAGATATCAATCATGATCCAGGCGGTCTGGAAGGAAAAAGTTTTTTAACCCCAGAGATTGCGGCGGAATTAACAGCATATCCTCAGGAGTTGTTGTTGAATCGATCGTGGTGCATCGTGGCTCAGAAGAATTGAGGAATTGCGAATTTAGGAATTTGGGCCATTCCAGGCTTGGATAAATAACTTAAATGTTGCTCGAAAAAATTACTAGTAGCCCTTAAAGCATTGTAAAATAAGGATTTGTTGACTTCATATAGCCTCAAGAGCCTGCTGTAACTCATTTTTATAACGCTGTGTCCCGTTAATTTGTGTTAATAGCTGAAACACACGGACTTTTTCTTTGCCATCAATTATAGCTTTTATCCATCGTTGTTTATCAGCTAATGAATTGATATGTTCCAGAACACCGGGTGGATTAAACTGCAATAAAATATAAGCACAGTATACCCAGTGTACGTGAGAAACAACGGATGCAAACCATTTGGGAGCAACTTCTTCAAAACCGAGAAACATTTTAACCTGAAGTTTCACCGAAATCAAAGCATAATTATCATGCAACCATGCGTAGCAGCACGTCAATGAAATATTTTTTCAAGGATTTGGGGTGCCTCGGGCAAATAGCATCAAAATCCTCATTC
>JABZFQ010000207.1 GCA_014237365.1 Desulfobacteraceae bacterium
AGGCGCATAGATTTGGGTCAAATTTGTTCGATCTCAAATCACAAAAGTTGATGGAATAGCGGGCTATTTTGATATTTTTGTGATTTGAGATCGGGCAAAGGTGGCCTGAAGCTGTGATGTATAGTTGGGGAAGTTATTTCGTCCCCGTTCCTTATCAGTCGTCGACGTATAACTAATACGCCTTCCTCCTTCCGGCCTTGTGAAATCAATTATCTGAAAGTCTATAATTTTACTGCGTTAAAGGAAATTTTATCATATGAAATTAGGAATAGTTGGTTTTTCACAGTCAGGGAAGTCTACCGTATTTGAGGCTTTAACAAAGAACACAATAGAAATCGGGAACAAAAGTAAAGACCATATAGCTGCTGTAAGAGTTCCAGACGTGCGCGTGGATTTTTTAAGCAATATGTATAAGCCTAAAAAAACTATTTATGCCCAGGTTGAGTATTTTCTGCCCGGCATAGGAGCGCAGAGTAAGGATAAAAACAAGGAGCAGAATATATGGACTAAAACAAGAGATTGCGATGCTTTGATCCATGTGGTTCGCAACTTTGCAGGATTTGGTTTTGATAAGTCAGAGCCTTTCAGTGATTTTGTTAAACTGGATCAGGAATTTATTATTGAAGATTTTGTTGTTATTGAAAAACGTCTGGAGCGCCTGGAACAGGACATGCAGCGTAGCAGAGATGTAAATAAGGAGGAAGTTGCTCTTTTAAAAGAATGTCTCGACAGCCTTGAAAAAGAGATTCCTTTAAGAAAAAATAGCGATCTATCCTCTGCGCATATTTTAAAGGGTTATGCCTTTGTGTCAGCAAAGCCGAAGCTGGTTTTGTTTAACAATGAGGATGATGACTACGGAATCCCCGATGCAAAAGATGATACAACTTTTAAAGAAGACTGCATGGTAATAAGGGGCAAGCTGGAGCAGGAGCTTGCGCAGATGTCCGTTGAAGATACAGAAGACTTTCTTAATGAGTTTAATATTACTGCTTCAGCTATGGACAGGGTCATCAAGCGGTCCTATGCGCTGCTGGGTCTTATCTCTTTTTTTACAGTCGGCGAGGATGAGGTAAGGGCATGGACAATAAAGAAAGGAGCAACAGCGCTTGATGCTGCCGGAGTGATTCACACAGACTTCCGGAAAGGATTTATACGTGCAGAGGTTCTTTCCTATAATGATCTTATGGATGCCGGTACATATAATGAGGCAAGAAAGAAAGGCACTGTCAGGCTTGAGGGCAAAGAGCACTACGTTCAGGATGGAGACATTATAAATTTTCGTTTTAATGTTTAGGAATAGGGACGAAATAATTTTTCCAAGTAGGCGAATAGATTCAGGTCAAATTTGTTTGATCTCAAATCTCAAATGAAAGATGCTACTTTTTTCAACTTTTTTTAAAAAATTTTGCGGGAACTTCAGTCTAAATGTGTCCATATTGAGACTGTTTAAAGTATAAGGAACGTGGACGAAATAACTTCCCCAACTATGCATCACAGCTTCAGGCCATTTTTCCCCGATCTCAAATCACAAAAATATTGAAATAGCTTGCTATTCCATCAACTTTTGTGATTTGAAATCGAACAAATCTGACCCAAATCTGTGCGCCTACTTGTGGAAGTTAATTCGTCCACGTTCCTAATTTATTGTGCTTGCACGAACAACAAAAGCGTGATATTTAGATTTTCAAATCGGGGCGTGGCGCAGCCTGGCAGCGCGCCTGCTTTGGGAGCAGGAAGTCGGAGGTTCAAATCCTCTCGCCCCGACCACGACCAATTTAAATTAGGAACGTGGCCTGAATCTGTGATGCATAGTTGGGGAAGTTATTTCGTCTACGTTCCTTAAGCAAAGTGCTTTAAAGCCGGAGTCATCTCAGGCTTTTTTTTAACAAGAAAAATAATGTCAGATCAAACTGATTCAAAAGATATAAACAATAATTTATCCCCTGCAGATGAAATTATTGAGGAGATCATCTCTGAGTTACCCCTTAAAGAAAGAGTTGCTATTGCTAACATGAATAAAGAAGATATTGAAATACTTAAAAATATTTTCAATAAGTATGTTAGAGGAAAAACTTATACAGAAGCGGATGACAGTGAATACACGGAGATAATGAATAATCTATGGTCAAAACTGCAGAAAACACACAGCCTCAGAGTCATTAAATAAACTGAGAGCCTGTTTGAAAACTGATAAATCGGCTGCAAAAGCGTGAGAATGGTTCAACTTTCTCCAAATTTGAAAAAATTTGGCCTCATTCTCACACTTTTTCGCTTCGATTTCCTATTTTTCAAACAGGCTCTGAGTCCTTTGAAAAATATTCAATTTTGCCTGCCCCCGTTAAGTTTGTTTTTGCCTTGAGATAATTCATTGATAATTAATGATAACTGATTCAAAATACATAGATATAGCTATAGCTCTTCCAGTATATAAGACCTTTACCTATTTGGTTCCGAAAAATTTTTCCAACTTTATATCTGTAGGTAAAAGAGCCCTTGTTCCTTTCGGTAAGCGCAGGGTGACAGGATATATACTGGGCTCATGTGAAAAAACAAGTCGAAGCGAGATTGAAATAAAATCAATTCTGGATATTCTTGATGAAAACCCACTTTTCCCTTCATCAATAGTACCATTTTTCAGGTGGATCTCAGAATACTATATATATCCAATCGGAGAAGTTATAAAAAGTGCCCTCCCAAACGGATTAAATCTTTATGAATATGCCGTAATATCAATTACAGAGTATGGTAAAAATGTCCTTAAAGATAATTCTGTTCCGCCTATACAAAGGGAAATCTTAAGTTCTCTTGAATCTGAATCCTGCCAGCAAAAAAATCTTTGTAAAATTATAAACAAAAACATTCCAAACTCCTTAATTCAAACCATGGAAAATCTGGGATTGATTATCAGCAAGCGTGAGCTAAAAGGAGGAAGAACAAGACCGAAGTTGGAACGTTATGTATTGTTAACCAGATCGGAAATCTCAATTAAGGAGCTTTCAGCTTCAAAAAAGAAAATAATAGATGCATTAAAAGAAGATGGTGAACTTTCTGTAAAAAAATTAAAAGAGCTGGTACCATCCGCTCCAGGATTAATTAAATCTTTGAAAAACAAAGGTTATGTTTCTACCAATAAAAAAAAAGTTTATCGTGATCCATTTGGCAAATTTATTGATACTGATACCGCCCATATACTAACAAAAGAACAGGAACAAGTCATTTCAAAAGTTGTAAACTCCCTTAATAAAGGATTTTCAACCTTTCTTCTGGCAGGAGTTACCGGAAGCGGAAAAACAGAAGTCTATATGCAGATCGCAGCAGAAGCTATAAAGAAAAAATGCAAAGTTTTGGTGCTTGTTCCTGAGATTGCTCTTATATCACAGATAGAAGGGCGGTTCAGGGCTCGCTTCGGAGAGTGCATTGCTCTGCTTCACAGCGGGCTTTCAGCAGGTGAACGTTATGACCAGTGGAGGCGCATAGCCTCAGGAGAAGCAACTATAGCTATAGGTGCAAGGTCAGCTATTTTTGCGCCTTTCGATAATATCGGAATCATTATCGTAGATGAGGAACACGATATTTCGTACAAACAGGAAAGCGGCCTCCGTTATAATGCAAGGGATCTTGCTGTTGTCAGGGCAAAGCTAAATAATGGGGTTGCATTGCTGGGATCAGCTACACCTTCGATTCAGTCATATTATAATGTTACGACAAATAAATTTATCGAACTGAATCTGAAAAAACGAATTAAAAAAAGACCTCTCCCCGAAGTTGCCATAATTGATCTGCGCAAGATCAAAGATTATAGAGGGGTTAAAAAGTTTATTTCATCGGAGCTTCACGAGGCCATGAAAGAAACTCTGAAACGTAAAGAACAAATTTTGCTATTCCTGAACAGGCGAGGCTTTGCAAGTTTTTCTGTTTGTGCATCATGCGGCAAAGCTATCATGTGCAAGAATTGTGATATTTCCCTTACTTTTCACAAGGGAGCTAATGCATACAAGTGCCATTACTGTGGTTTTACACTATCATCCACTTCAAATTGTCCAACCTGCGGATCCGCCGGTATCAAGCTATTAGGGCTTGGTACAGAAAAGATTGAGGCCGCAGTCAAGTCGCTTTTTCCTAATGCAAAAACAGCCAGAATGGATCGTGATACCACCACCCGCAAGGGTTCTGTTTTAAAATTACTTAAAGGTCTGAATAATAAAACAATAGATATACTTGTCGGAACCCAGATGATAGCAAAGGGTCATGACTTTCCGAATATCACCTTAGTTGGCATAATTTGTGCCGATATTTCTTTAAGCCTGCCTGACTTTCGTGCAGGAGAACGAACGTTTCAGATTCTCGCCCAGGTGGCTGGAAGAGCCGGTCGGGGAAATGTATCCGGCAAGGTAATATTGCAAACTTTCAATCCGGAACATTTCAGCATACTATCTGCAAAAATCCAGGATTTTAAAGCATTTTACAATAAAGAAATACACTTTAGAAAGAGCCTGAAATATCCACCGTTTTCAAGGATGGCGCAGATTAAAATTTCCGGGAATGACAAGGAAAAAACAAGGCAGCATGCTTTTGCAGTGGGGAATGTCTGCAATACATTGAAAAATAATAATAAATTTTTTATAAAAACAATAGAAGTATTAGGGCCCATTGAAGCTCCCCTGCCCAGAATAGCAAAACAGTATAGATGGCAAATTCTTTTAAAAAGTCTGAGCGCAAGAGAACTTCACAGCCTGATTCATCTAATGATATTCAGGAATTCGTCAAAATTTTACAAGCAAAAAATTAAAGTTATTGTTGATATGGATCCATTTTTTATGATGTAAAAGCAGAGGAAATAGTGACACAACAAATCTGAAATCTAAAATTTTACTTTCAAGGAGTTTTAAAAATGAAGATTAAAAACCTGTTTTTCTTATTTTTTCTTATTTTAAATTTTAATACATCTATAAAAGCCGAAGATAAAGTTAATACATATCCTTCAGCCTATCTGCCTGTAGATAAATATGAATTTGAGCCGATTGTGGAAGGTAATGAAATAAACCATCAATTTATTATTCAAAACAAAGGAACTGCTGATCTTAATATTGAAAAAGTCAAAACGGGCTGAGGGTGTACAGCGGTCTTTTTTCCGAGACTCATCCCTCCGGGCGGAGAGGGAAAAATCAATATTAAAGTCAATTCAAATGGATATGGTGGAAGAGAACTCAAGAAAAATATAGTTATCCATACTAGTGACAAAAAACATCTAAAATTAAATTTTGTTATCCAGGGCAAAGTTGATAAATTTGCAACTATTACACCTAACAGCATAATTCTCAGGGGTTATATTGGAGAAGATATAAAGCAATCAATTAAGATAATTCCTAAAAAAGAATATCCTTTTAAAATAATTAACTCAAAAGCCCAAAAAGGTAAAGACATAAGCTACAAAATAGAGAGAGTCATAACATCATCAAAAGAATCAGAATACTTATTGACCGTAACAAATCTGAAAAATGAAAAAAGCCGCTTTTTCGACACAATCTATCTGGAAACCGACAGTAAAATACGCCCGAAAATTAAAATAAGTGTATACGGCAACATAAAGGATAGAAAGTAGAAAGGTAATTAGGAACGTGGACGAAACAACTTCCACAACTATGCATCACAGCTTCAGGCCGCCTTTGTTCGATCTCAAATCCCAAACATATTGAAATAGCTCGCTATTTCATCAACTTTTGTGATCCGAGATCAAACAAATTCGACCCAAATCTGTGCGCCTACTTGAGGAAGTTATTTCGTCCACGTTCCTTAGGAAGGTGTTTTAATATTTATTTTGTATCGTTATGATATCATCTTTAAAAAAAGTTCGTGCATTGGGTCTAAGCTCCGGTGGTTTGGACAGCATCCTGTCGGCGCTAATTCTGCGCGATCAGGGTATAGAGGTTGAATGGATATCTTTTGAAACACCATTTTTCTCATCAGCAAAGGCATGGCAGGCTGCATACAAAACAAAAATACCTATAACAATAAAAAATATCACTCAGGTCTATCTTAAAATGCTGAAAAATCCCCCATGCGGATACGGGAAGCATATGAATCCCTGCATGGACTGCCATGCTCTGATGTTC
>JABZFQ010000333.1 GCA_014237365.1 Desulfobacteraceae bacterium
TGCTTATCAGAAACAATCGGTGACGATGTCCCGCAGATATTCGGAAAAGCAAAGACAGACGGGAAGATTCCAAAAGGAAAATATGTTTTTCATGCAAGCACTCCGAGCTATGTGGGCACTCATGTTACAGGCTTTGCGAACATGACAAAGGCCATGGTCGATTATTTTGCACAACAAAACGGTCATAAAATGAATCGGATCAATATAATTCCCGGATGGGTGGAACCGTCCGACATGAAGGAAATCAAAAGGATCACAGGAGAGCTTGGTATAGATTTCATCATGTTTCCGGATACAGATAATGTTTTAAACAGCCCTCAAACCGGCAAATTTGAAATGTTCCCAAAAGGCGGTGTTACCATCAATGAATTAATAAGCACAGGAAGCAGCAGCGGAACTGTGGCTCTCGGCGAGCTGGCATCAGGACCGGCAGCCAGGTCTTTGGATTCAAAGTGCAAGGTGCCATGTAAGATTCTCGATTTTCCAATAGGGATCAAGGCAACAGACAGGTTTGTGGATACATTAAGAAAAATGGCAGGCGTTAATGTTCCCGAGTCCATAAACATCGAAAGGGGACAGCTTGTAGATATCGTGACCGATATGCAGGCGTACTTTTATCACAAAAAAGTGGCGCTTGTGGGCGACCCTGATCAGCTTATTGCATTAACCGAGTTCCTCGTTTCTATAGATATGATGCCGGTCCACATACTTACAGGAACAAAGGACAAAAAGTTTGAAAAAAAGATACTGAGCCTTACAGAAGAAATACCCCATGATGTAAACGTAAAAAGCGGGGGAGACATGTACCTCTTCCATCAATGGGTAAAAGACGAGCCCGTGGATCTTCTTATAGGGAATACCTATGTAAAGTACATAGCCAGAGATGAGGATATCCCTTTTGTCCGGTACGGTTTTCCTATTTTAGACAGGATAGGCCACAGTTATTTCCCGATGGTGTGCTACCGTGGGGCCATGCGTTTCCTGGAAAAAATACTCGACGCTCTGATGAACCGTATAGACAGAGATTCTTCTGAAATTGAATTTGATCTGGTGATGTAGTGTCTGAACGAAAAATCCGGTTTTGGGTAGTTTGGGTTGAGCGTCATCAGTTATGTTGGGTTTCGTGCCTCAACCCAACCTACGAATATCAAACAATTACCAAAACATGGTTTCAATCAACGAAACCCAACAAATCATGTGGTAGAGGTTTTCGTTTAAACACTATGAAGACTTAAAAAACATGTGCCGGAAGTGGGGACGACATGACTAATATACCGATTTTAAAGGAAAGAAAAAAACAGATCTATCACAAAGGTGAAGGAGTCTTTGATCTTACCTGCGATACAAAGAGCCTCGCCGGTTCCGTGAGCCAGAGAGCATGTGTTTTCTGCGGTTCCAGGGTGGTCTTGTACCCTATTGCCGACGCCCTTCACCTGATACACGGGCCCATAGGATGCGCTTCATATACCTGGGACATAAGAGGAGCGCTTTCCTCAGGGCCGGAGTTGCACAGGATGAGTTTTTCAACCGATCTCAGGGAAAGAGATATTATCTTTGGGGGCGAGAAAAAATTATACTCATTACTTGTGCAGCTTATAGATACTTATCATCCCAATGCAGCTTTTGTTTATTGCACCTGCATCATAGGTATTATCGGAGATGATGTTGATTCTGTTTGCAAACGTGTAACTGAAGAAAAGGGGATTCCGGTTCTTCCGGTTCATTCTGAAGGATTCAAGGGAACTAAAAAGGACGGATACAAGGCTGCCTGTGAATCCTTATCCATGCTGGTAGGCACGGGATCTGTTGAGGATATAGGAAGATACGCCATTAATATAATGGGTGAATTCAATATAGCCGGAGAGGCATGGACTATTAAAAAGTATTACGAAAATATGGGCATCGAAGTTGTTTCGGTCTTTACCGGTGACGGGAGGGTGGAAAATATAAAGCGTTCCCACGGGGCTTCGTTGAATGTGGTTCAATGTTCAGGTTCTATATTGAGGCTTGCTCAAATAATGGAGGAAAAATACGGTATCCCATATATCCGTGTTTCATATTTTGGAATTGAGGACATGTCAAAGGCCCTTTATGATGTTGCCGCTCATTTTAAGGATAACATCGGGATCATAAAAAAAACAAAAGAGATTGTGAAAAATGAGATAGATGCGATCTATCCTGATCTTTTAAGATATAAAAAAGCGCTTTCAGGAAAAAAAGCGGCCATTTACGTGGGAGGCGCCTTTAAAGCCTTTTCCATGATAAAAGCATTGAGATCTCTTGGTATTGATGTTGTCCTTGCCGGTTCTCAGACCGGCAATAAAGATGATTATGAAGTCTTGAGGGACATGTGCGACGAGGGCACCGTGATATTAGACGATGCTAATCCGCTTGAGCTTTCAAAATACTGCATTGAAAAACGCGCGGATCTATTTGTTGGAGGGGTAAAGGAAAGGCCTATTGCATACAAGCTGGGAATTGGATTCTGTGACCACAACCATGAAAGAAAAATTTCTTTAGCTGGTTACAGCGGAATGATTAATCTCGCAAAAGAGGTCTATTCTTCAGTTTTGAGCCCTGTGTGGCAATTTGCCCCGGGGAAAAATGATTTCTTAAAACAACGTAACACGGAGATGATGAAATGAAAACTCAGGAGAAGATCGAATACAAGGCCACGAGCAATGCATGTAAACTGTGCAGCCCTCTTGGAGCATCCTTTGTTTTCAGGGGGATCGAAAGATCAATTCCACTGCTTCACGGTTCACAAGGCTGTTCTACTTATATCAGAAGATATCTGATCAGCCATTTTAATGAACCTGTAGATATTGCATGCTCAAATTTTACTGAAGAAACAGCCGTATTCGGAGGGGGCGCAAATTTAAAACTCGCCGTTGAAAACATAATCAAGCAGTACAATCCCAAACTCATAGGCATAGCTACAACTTGCCTGAGTGAAACCATAGGTGAAGATGTGCCCATGATCCTAAAAGGGTATAACAAAAAAAACTTTGATGAAAATTTTCCGGAAATAGTTTCCGTATCAACGCCAAGTTTTTCGGGAACCCACATAGACGGGTTTCACAGCGCGGTGAGGGCTGTTGTAGATTCCATTGCCGTGAAAAAAAAGATTAGTGCAAAACAAATAAATATCTTTCCAGGGATGTTGTCACCTGCTGATTTACGGCATCTCAAAGAAATAGTATCCGATTTTTCGACAGACTATGTGATGCTGCCCGATTATTCAGACACCTTTGCCGGCCCCTTATGGACGGAATATCAGGAGATACCGGAAGGCGGAACAAAACTAAAAAAGATCGCTTCCATGGGAGACGCTGTTGCAAGCATAGAATTTGGAAGAATATTGGCCGAAGAGGAAAGCGCGGGCAAGATGCTTGAAAGCCGGTTTAATGTTCCCTGCCACAGCCTCGGCCTTCCCATAGGTATAAACGAGACCGATGCTTTCTTAAAAGCCCTTGAAACCATTACAGGAAAACCTGTGCCGGAAAAATATATTCAAGAAAGAGGAAGACTCATAGACTCCTATGCGGACGGACATAAATACGTTTTTGAGGCCCGGGCCGTTGTTTACGGCGAAGAAGACCTTGTCACTGGACTCGCCTCATTCTTGTCGGAAATCGGTATAATCCCGATTATCTGCGCTTCAGGCGGGGAAAGCGGGCTGTTAAGACAAAAAATCCTGGATATCATACCCGATGCGGAAAAGATTGGAATCAAGATAATTGAGGGAGCTGATTTTGTAGAAATCAACGAGGAGGCAAAAAAAATCGACCCGGATTTTTTTATAGGAAACAGCAAGGGATACAGAATTGCGCGGGAGATGAAAAAGCCTTTGATCAGGGTGGGGTTTCCCATCCATGACCGGCTCGGCGGTGCAAGAATTGTCCATGTAGGTTACAGGGGCGCACAGCAACTCTTTGATATCATATCAAATACAATTATAGCAACAAGGCAGGATACTTCACCTGTCGGGTATACATATATGTAAAAAGAAAGGAGATAACAATGGACTTGGCAAACCATCCCTGTTTTAACGCTAAAATGAAAGGCATTTATGGAAGGGTGCATCTACCGGTAGCTCCCAGATGCAATATTCAATGCAAATACTGCGACAGAAAATACGACTGTGTAAATGAAAGCAGACCGGGCGTAACAAGCGCTGTTCTGACTCCGAGACAGGCAATGTCCTATCTTGACTTTATTTTTGAAAAAACAAAAAACATATCAGTTGTAGGAATTGCAGGACCTGGAGATCCTTTTGCAAACCCTGAAGAGACCATGGAGACCTTGCGCCTTGTCAGAAAAAAATACCCGGAAATCATACTATGCCTTGCCACAAACGGTCTCGGCCTTGCTCCGTATATCGAAGAACTGGCGGAAATTAATGTGAGCCATGTAACCGTCACCTTAAATGCAGTCGATCCGGAAATAGGCGCCCAAATCTATTCTTTTATACGTTACAAAAAAAGGGTTTTAAGTCCTGAGTCCGGAATAAACATTCTCTTTGAAAAGCAGATAGAAGCTATAAAAAAACTAAAGGAAAGCGGTATCACCACAAAGGTAAATACAATCATACTGCCGGGAATAAATGAAGATCATATCGAAGATGTTGCAAAGAAAATGTCCGAGCTTGGTGTTGATATATTAAACTGCATACCATTTTATCCTAACGCGGGTTCGACCTTTGCCCATTTGCCGGAGCCTTCTAAAGAGACCGTGAAAAAAATCAGAAAAAAAGCAGCTCAACATATCCCTCAGATGTATCACTGTGTGAGGTGCAGGGCCGATGCCGTGGGAATCCTGGGCAGGGAGAATAACAAGGAAATAATGGAAAAACTCAAGGAATGTTCCGAGATGCCGGAAATCTACGATGAGATCCGCCCGTATGTTGCGGTTGCCAGCATGGAAGGTTCACTTGTGAATCAGAAACTCGGAAAAGCGCGCGAGCTTTTTATCTACGGAAAAGAAAACGGGAGCGTGACACTTATCGAATCCCGAAAAACCCCTGAACCCGGCGGAGGCATGAAACGCTGGGAGGATCTTGCCGAAATCTTACATGACTGCCGGGCGCTTCTTACGAACGGCACAGGTAATAACCCGAGGCAGGTTTTATCAAAAAAAATAGATATTCTTGAGCTCGACGGGCTGATTGAAGAGGCTGTGGAGGCGGTTTTTGAAGGCCACAGCATGAATTATATGATTAAACGAGATGTGGATGCATGCAACAGGAAGTGTTCAGGGGCCGGCATGGGGTGTATGTAATCAGGAGGCAGGATTACAAATTTCCCCGAGCAATACAAAAAAATATTATCCGTAGGGGCAGGCCCCTGTGCCTGCCCTATCTACGAATGGCAACAAAACCTATTGGGCAACCACAGGGGGTTGCCCCTACTATCTAGGGGAATCATAATGGAAAAACCGAAACATCATATTTTTGTCTGTTCAAGTTTCAGGGCATCCGGGGAAATCAAGGGTAAGTGTAACAAAAAAGGTTCCACGGATTTCATACCTTACATAGAAAACGAAATATTAGACAGGGGAATGGACGCTCTGCTTACAAGCACAGGTTGCATGAAACAGTGCGACAACGGGCCTGTAATGGTTATTTATCCGGAAAATTTCTGGTATGGAAATGTTGAAAGCGAAGATATAATTGATGAAATTCTGGATGCCCTGGAAGACGGCGGGGCTGCTGAAGCATATCTATTGCGTTGATAAGTATTAGAAAGGCAGGCAAATGAGAATTCACTACTTACAACACGTATTTTTTGAGGACTTGAGTAGTATTGATCTAATATTGAGGGTAAAAGGGCATGAATTAACGGCTACACATTTATACAAAGGCGAACAATTGCCCTCGGTAAAAAAAATTGACTGGCTAATAGTCATGGGTGGGCCAATGGGCATCTATGATGAAGCAAAATACCCGTGGTTAAACGCTGAAAAGCTTTTCATAAAACAAGCAATTGAATCCAATAAAATTGTT
>JABZFQ010000334.1 GCA_014237365.1 Desulfobacteraceae bacterium
TTGTCCCATAAGCCCGGATACCTCTGATCCTGCCTGGATAAAACGGAAGATGTTGTCGATCAGGAGCAGAACATCCTGCCTGGCATCATCCCGGAAATATTCAGCCATGGTCAAGGCCGCATGGCCTACCAGAAACCTGGCGCCCGGCGGTTCATTCATTTGACCAAACACCATGACAGTGTTGTCCATCACTCCGGCATTCTTCATGTCCCGGTAGAGCTCTTCACCCTCCCGGCAGCGTTCACCAATGCCGCAAAATATGCTTACCCCATGATGACGGCCAACGGTGTTATGGATCATTTCCGTAATAATCACGGTCTTGCCGACACCGGCTCCACCAAAGAGTCCGGCCTTTCCTCCCCTCTCCAGAGGGGCCAGGATGTCAATGGCTTTTATGCCGGTTTCAAAAATTTCGGATATGGTTGCCCGCTGATCGATGGGCGCAGGGTTTCGATGAATAGAACGCCATTCCCCCCCCTTTATTTCTCCTTTCCGATCAATGGGTTCTCCGAACACATTGAACACCCTGCCAAGCAGACGCTTCCCTACCGGCACATTCAAATGTTGGCCCGTATCAATGATCAGAGAACCGCGGGCCAATCCCTGGGTCAAAGTCATTGCGACCCCGCGAATCATCCTGGAATTAAGATGGGTTTTCACCTCAATGGCTATCCTGCCGTCTTTGCCGGTTTTCAAGAGATTGTGAATAAGGGGGAGCCTTCGCGGAAAATGAGCGTCAACCACGCTGCCACGAACAGAAACCACACTGCCCTGGTTGAATTGATTGAAGTCTTCGTGTTCAGTCATTTTCTCAACAATTCCAGCAAAAAGTTCGGTTTTAAACTGCCGGACCAGTTTTTAGGTATTACAATGGAGAACGCTCCCTGTCAAGAGGAATCGGGAGACGACAATTCGCCGGCTTCCTGAGGTGGTCAGCAGAAGCACACTTCCCTCTATGATTTGTTCATCCTTCGGGTTAGTTGGAAACCGCTGCTCTCTGCTTTCATGTAAAAAATTGAAACACTTTAATAATTGCGATATGTAAATACAATCTATAACGGAATTGTTCGATCCTGGCGTTATGAAGTTGGCAAGATATCCGGGCTTCAAAACGTCTGGCGAGATGGCCCTCAAGGGGCTACCAACTTAAGGCGGGATACTTTCGAACTTTTTGTTCTTAATTATCGTAAAACATTAATTGTCCAAAATTGACATAACATATCCATGTAGGGTGCATTCTATGCACCATGGTGGTGCATAGAATGCACCCTACATAATTTATTGAAATTACAGAATGTCCCGTCTTAAGTTGGTAGCCCCAAATAACGCCAACACCGTACTTTAATATGTTATGCAACGCATATTTTCATGGGCGTCCCCCCCCTACAAGTTTCCGTTTAGTAAAGATCAACCCCCTAAAAAACTTCCAGAGCAGTTGTTTCCACCAGGACTTTCTCTAAAACGTCAATGGTACCTATATGATCAAATTAGATGTCATATCCCCTATGAAAACGATAAAAATCGAACTTGTCCACTCCCCGAAAGACCTAAGTCAGAAATCGAACGTTAGCATAAAAAGCTTTCACCTTAAGCCCCCTTTTGCCTTTCACGCCCCCATATGGTGAAGTTGGGATGCAAAAATATCAAGTTATTTTTTATCGAACCCTAAGAACGCCTGACTGTTTGAGTGCATTAAGGAACGGAATTTAATGAAAAAACCTTAAAAATAGCGTATTAAATATTGACTTTATTATAGCTTTTGTTATACTGAAAATATACAGAAAGAAGTTGTATGAAATCGACTATAAAAAGGGTGGTAGTCCCTACAAAGCAAAGCAGGTTTGAGAATACCGCCTTGTATTATCTTGGTATAAAAGGAGCCGAATAAATGGCCTCAGCGTTCAATTTTAATAAGATGGGCGAAAAAAAGGGCTGGTGGTTCGGAGCAGGTATTGGCATTGTCCTGACTGTAATAACAGTGCTGGCATCCGGTTTTATGATTGAAACCACTAATACCGATACTTTTTGCGTTTCCTGTCATGTTATGACACCCTTCAGGACGTCATGGCAGGATGCAGTACACGGCGGTAAGAACCCCCAGGGATTTGCAGCCCAGTGCGTTGATTGCCATCTGCCTCATGGTAATTTCTTCGAATATCTCACGACCAAAGCCATTACCGGTACCAGCGATATTATTCACAATCTTTATATCAATCCCGTTACTTACGACTGGGCTGGCGCTGCTGAAAAAAATCGGTTGAAATTCACCTTTGACAGCGCATGCCGTCGTTGCCACCATGCTTTAACTCCGCCCGGAATGAAGCCGGGTGGATTCATCGCCCATCGTGCATACCTGCGTGGAGACACTAAAAAAACTTGCGCTGAATGTCATCCGCATGTCGGCCATAAGAATATGATAGAAGCAGCAAATAAATATTTTAAAGATATATAGCAGCTTTTTAATTTAGGGCTCGGTCAAAAATAAGGAACGGGGACGAATTAACTTCCGCAACTAGGCTTCACAGATTTGGGTCGAATTTGTTCGATCTCAAAGCGCAAAAAATGAAGTAATAGCGAGCTATTTCAAGGTTTTTGTGATTTGAGATCGAACAAAGGCGGCTTGAAGCTGTGAAGCCTAGTTGCGGAAGTTATTTCGTCCACGTTCCTAACCTGGCATTTTTGACCGAGCCTTTACTACAGAGAAAATAATCATTTACTACTGTAAGGAGGGAAACATGAAATATTCACCTGTAAAAATACTGATGGTGAGCTTTTCTTTGTTCCTGGTCGGGATTGTTGCTATTGCTTCCGCTGGTACGCAATATCCAAATCTGGCTAACAAAAAGGAACTTGTTATAAAAAGAGGGTTCACAAAGGAGGCACTAAGCTGTATTGAATGCCATGCCAAAAAGATGCCTGGTACGGTTGAGGCATGGAAAACCGGCAGCATGAGCCATGCAGGGGTTTCCTGTTATGATTGTCACATGGTTGAAAAAAGTTCACCCATGGCGAGTCAATGCGAAGGCCTTAAAGGAACAAATACCTATATTTCTCCCATGGTCTCATCTAAAACATGCTCCAGATGTCATCCCCAGGAAGTCGAACAGTTCTTAAGAAGCGGTCATGCCAGTCTTGCCAGTTCAGCGGTCTGTGATCCGAAAAGGGCAGGATTGCAAAAATTGATGTATCAATTGGAAGGCTGCGGATTTATGGATAATGCCAATCTTGATCTTTCTACCGGATTGACTCCTAGGGAACAGCCTCCTTACAACCGGGCACCCAGGGCCTCCGGTTGCCAGATGTGTCACGGCACCCAGGTGGAGTTGGGACCTGACAACAAACCCATCAACGAGACCTGGCCCGGCGGGGTTGGTACCCGATATCCTGATGGCTCTATAGGAACCTGTACTGTATGTCATACAAGGCATAAATTTTCCATTGCCGATGCCAGAAAGCCCGAGGCTTGTGCGGCATGTCACCTTGGGCCGGATCACCCGGACATAGAGATATATTACGAGAGCAAACATGGTCAGCAATTTCTGGCCCACGGCGATGAGTGGAAATTTGACAGCGCGCCCGATACTTGGGAACCGGGTGATTATACTGCACCAACCTGTGCTGTGTGTCATATGAGCGGTATCGGTGAACTATCAACAACACATAGTGTTAATGACCGGCTTAAATGGGATCTGATGCACAAGAAAAGCGTGATTCGCAGCGGTGAGCGTGGTGACGGTGAAAAGGGTGATAAACTGATGAGGAAAGTTTGTACCAACTGCCACGGCAAGACCCATACGGACATCCAGAGAATTACTCTGGATAACGCAGTTGAACTCTATAACAAACAGTGGGCCGGTGCAGTCAAGATGAAAAAAGAGCTTAAGGAAAAGGGCCTGCTCAAAAAGGATCCATGGAAGGATGGATTCCAGGAACTTGAGTACTATCTGTGGCATCATACAGGCAGACGTGCACGACAGGGCGCTGCCATGAATGCTCCTGATTATGCCCACTGGCATGGTTTTTTCCAGATGTTCCAGGTTTACAAGGATATGGAAGATATTTATAATTACAGAATTAAAAACAACAAGATAGAGGAACTGAGTACGGTGATGAGTTCTGCGCCGTATTAAAACTTTAAAAACTGACCTCCTGTAAAAAGGATGGCTTTTTGCTTCCCTTCTTACCCCAAAAACCCCCGCTTTTTAGCGGGGGTTTTCATCTGCCTTTTGTCAGCGTTTATCTTTTTTATTACACAAATCCAAGACATTTTAAAACTATGGCCATATCTTCTGCGTCATTAGCAGGGTTGACAAGGGGCGCACTTTTGTAGGCGCTATTTTCCGATAATCAGGATTATCCGGTTTGAAGCGGCCGCGGCAAAAGAGGCTGCCAAAATACAAAAAAAAAGCGAAACAGATAAGGATATTCTGTGTTTCATGCTGTTTGACTTATGAAATTACTCCATCAGCAACCATTTCCAGATTGGTGTTATTGTAATTATTTGATCCGCAATTTTCAGCAACTCCTCCTGATCCATGGTGATCAGAGTTGCTTTGTTAATATTAAAGTATGCCATACCTTCCTGCAATGCCTTAATCTCTCTTTGTCTGGTTTGGGGATGGCTTATGTCATAGCTGACATTAATTAATTGTGGTTCCTGCATTCGGCAATAAAAGTCAATCTCATACTTTTGTTTAAAATAATAAATTTGATCGGTTTTCCGCCTAAGATGTAAAAATACCAGGTTTTCATATAATTTACTGAAATCCGCTGACAGGCTGGTATCGAACAGAGACTTAAATCCGGTATCTACAGCATATATTTTGCGTGGATGGCGTTGTTCTTCATGAACAGAGTTTCTAAAAATCGGGATAGTGAACAGGGCGAAGGCATCCTCAAGAAAGGAAATGTAGTTGTAGAGGGTATCTTTGCTGACTTTGTATCCTGACGATTTATATTTATTGTAGAGTTTATTATAACTGATCAGGGTACTTATATTGGAGAAAGTATATTTTATAAGGCGCTTTAACAATGCTCTGTTCTTGATGTTATAACGTTCAATAACATCTCTGTAAACAATCAGATCCAGATAGTCGCGCAATATTTTTTTTTGTATGTCCGTGTCTTCATCAAAAGTTTCTGCAAATCCTCCCTCTGTTAGATAATGCGTAAATCCGTTTTTAATGAAGCTGATGCTCCTAGAGGAATTGAAGTTTATCTCTATTCCCTTATAAACAAGGTACTCATGAAAGGAAAAAGGGAAAACTTCATAGGTTAACGTCCGTCCACGCAGACTGGTAGCTATTTCATGGCTTAGAAGTTTGGAGGAAGAACCGGTAACAAAAATTTGCAGGTTAAATGTATCATAAATTCTACGCACAAAACGTTCCCATTCCGGAACATTTTGAACTTCGTCGAGAAAAAGATAAACTTTCTCATCCCGTTTTTGGGGGTAAAGTTCAAAATATGCCTCAATGAGATCGTCAAGGTCTTTTAATCCTAAAGGGTAAAGGCGATCATCTTCAAAATTGATATATACAATGTTGCGCGGATCAAGCTCTTGACGTAATTGGTTTATAAGTGAATAGAGCAAAAAAGTTTTGCCGCTTCTTCTGACCCCGATCAGGGATATGATTTTGCGGCTGTCAACAGGAACATTATAATCACGCGGTACCACCTGTTTGGACGGCGCTTCGTGAAAATCAGTTATAAGACGTTTTAAAAGAGTTCTCATTATATATAATTAACCTTCTTTGCAGGGAAGATTATATATTATTATGTCCCTCTATGCAAGGATAATAAACCAAAGGTTCTCATATTCTGCATTCTCCCTTAGAGTTATCACATCAACGACATGGATATACTTGATGCTTTTTGCTGTGTAAGGAACGGGGACGAAATAACTTCCCCAACTATGCATCACAGCTTCAGGCCACCTTTGCCCGATCTCAAATCCCAAAAATATTGAAATAGCTTGCTATTCCTTCAACTTTTGTGATTTGACTGTTCCGCATTTATCATTCCAATTTCTTCCTCCCACATAAAGTTTTTTATATTTTTATCATCTTTGCTGAATTCTATCCCGACAAGATAGATTTTCTTCCCTTTTTGCTGATATTTTTCAGAATATTTTTTTCTTTTTAGGAAACAGCGGGACGCCCATGAATTTATGCGTTTTGAGTATCGTATAGAGATAATTGATGCTCTGAAATCAATTGTTCACCTCTTTGTACTGCCCTGCTTACCACTGACTGGCTTAGACCCAATCTTTTTCCGACCTTAGTTCCTGAAATACCCAATTCCCTGACAGCCCAATAAGCTAAAACACTGCGGGCTGTGACGCGTTCCGGCTGTTTGCCTGGCGACAATATATATTTGACTGCTATTTTAAATATCTCGGTCATTTCAAACACGCCGACTCCTTTCATATTCTGAAAATGCTGGATACACTCATGGATATTTCGGAGGCAGAGACCGGTACAATGAATATGCATCGTAAGCAGGTGGATATCTGTGATCTTATTGGAAAAATTGCAGATATGTATGCGTTTGTGGCTGAAGAAAAAGGAATCGACATCAATATAAACCTTCCTGGGAACCTTTATATTTCAATAGATCCCAACCGAATGGGACAGGCAATATCAAACATTTTAGACGATGCGGTAAAATTTACCGCTTCAGGAGGGCACATCCATATTAACGCCGACCAGCCGACAAGGCCAAACATGCCCAGTCCGAACCAGATGCCACTGTCTTTTTCGCGACGAGCTTTTATCTTGCGGACTTCTTTAGCCCCCACCGCTTTGCTTAGTTTTTCAGCTCTTTTCTGATATTCATTTTTCATAGGTCTGTTATATATGTCCCGGTTTTTTTAATTCCATAAATCGCCGGACAAAATTAGCCTCAAGTTTTGCCAGCGCTGAACGAGATATCTTTTCCCGATCGTCAAGCTCAACAAATTGTTTTTGAATTGT
>JABZFQ010000257.1 GCA_014237365.1 Desulfobacteraceae bacterium
GTCGAATAAGACCCTTAAGAAGCTCGTTGGTCTCAGTTGTTACTACACTAAAAAAATAACATTAAATAATATCAGGTAGTTAAAAATGTGTCAGTGTTGATCTGGAAGATTCCGGATTATGGCTTGAAGTTGATCAGTAAGGTCGCCCACTTTCTGCTCCAGTTTTTCCAGCTGCTCGGCTGAACTTATTACCTGATCAGAATTGCAAATCTCTTGCGCTTTTTGAAAAAGTGCTTGAATTGCACCGCAAAAAACATTAATTTCCTTTTTTGTGTTCTGGTCGTTTGGCATAGCTGAACTCCTTTCGATAAGGTTTTTCAGCAAACCATAACACCTCGGAAATAGTCTGTCCAGAAGTTTTCAGCCTATCAATGCATTTTTTTGTCAGCCCACTTTTTGGGAATGCGCCCCACATGGATATGAATGGGGATAATCAGACAGGTGACGCTAACCGACTACCCCTTTTGTAGAATATGAAAAATATAAATAATAATATTCTAAGCTCCGAAATTTCATCAAAAAACTACCTGCGCTTTTTTATCATATTTTGCGCAATTACCTTTACCGGTGGTGCATTAATTTATTTGGGAAATAGTAAAGCATTATTTGGTATAATATCCTTGTTATTTATAATACTTGTTTTTAAAAGACCGAAGTGGTTTATTTACATTTCAATTACTTGGATTTTGTCACGGCTTATCTTTACCAGCTATCCCATAGACTATTTTTCTGGAGGTGGGGGGATAGCCTATCTTGGCAGTGGAAATCTTCTGCTTAGTTTTTTAAGGTACGCTGCGCCAGACAATTTACTCATAAAACATTTACCCAAGGTCATTTTTGTTGGAGCAAGTTTATATCTGTTACAACTATTTCTAAGTAAAAGCACTCTTTTTAGTAGAAAAGATGTTAAACTTAAATATATGGGCTTGTTTTTTATAATAAGTCTTGTTTCTGCTGTAGCCAATCTGGATTTTCATCCAAAGGTTATTTTATTTTTTTACCATTTTTTTTTCCCTGTAGTAGTATTTTACTATGTGATTGCTATTGGATTAAACGATAAGGAAAAATCAAGGTTATTTGCTTATTTGATGTTTATTTGTTTTGAAATGCAGTTGTTTTTCACAATCCTTCAAAACTTTCCGAAATTGTTAAATGGCCAATGGTCATTTGGCGATGAAGCTATAGGTACATTTGCTTTTCCTTTATGCCAGCACTCCGTTGCTCTTTTACTAATAGCGCTCTTCTTTTTCTTGTCAAACTATATAATATTTAATAAAAAAAGTGATTTATTCAAAGTATTGTTGGCATTTACAGGAATACTATCTGCATCGGTCTTGTTTTTTACATTGTTATTTCTAGGCAGCTTCTTTTTTTACTTAATAATAGCTTGTGTTACAGGTGTAGTCAAAAAAACACGGTTTCTTTTTTTATTTGTGATTTCAATTTTTATTCTATCCCTTCCTATATATTACATAAGTCAGAATATTGAAAGCTATTACGGTGGAAACTATTTTATTCATAAAATTGAAGAAAATCGTGCAAAAAAAATTACAGAGGTAAATAAAATCTATTCTTTCATAAATTTAGGAAATATGATGCTTTATGAAGATAAATACATTTTGGGAGCTGGACCTGGAAATTTTCTTACATCTGCCGGAAAGCAATATAATTCGCCGTTAGCAATAAAGTATGGTTCATGGAATGTTTTGTATGGCGTTTTAGGAAGCGGAGACTGGATAGAGAATAGTTTTGTTGGATTAGTCGGAGAAACTGGTATTTTGGGATGGCTTTTCTATTTCTTGTTTTATTTTAGTTTGTTTAAAACTTTTACTTTATTAGCAAAAAGAAATAATTATAATAGCGAAAGTAATCCTACATATTTATTTTCAAGCGCTACGTTTGCGTTTTTCTTGATTTATTCATTTTTCATAGGACTATTTGAAATAATAGAAAATATTATTCCTTTAATGATATTTGCCGCTCTTATTTACAGTCAAAGCCAAAATAATAATAATTTTAGAGAGATAATTAAATAATGAAAATCGCCTGGCTCGCTCCATATCCGATAAACCTCTTAATCCCGGAATTAAAGACCAGTAAAAATGTTGCTGGTCATGCGGCTTCCTGGGTGTTGAATTTGTCCAACGAACTTGCAAGGCAAAATAATGTTGAGATGCATATTATTACACATACCGCCGGAATCCCGTATTCTCAAGTGATTGAAAAGAATAATATTATTTTTCATGTTATCAGGTATTGTTGTCCATTTACCAACAGAGGTTTTCCTCCATATTTACCTCTTAATGCCCTAACTTGGTACAAAGGTTTTACATGTAAGGCATTAACGATACTTGAAAGAATTCAACCGGATATAGTTCATGCGCATGGCACTGAAAATGCCTTTGCTTTAACGGCTTGTAAATCTGGACTGCCGTCTTTAACATCTATTCAGGGAATCATTGTCGAATTGAATAAAATAAGTCCTTCTTTATTTTTTCGGCTTCAGATTCCAATAGAGGCGTATGCGGTAAAAAGAAACAAAAACTTTGGCTGTCGTACTGAGTGGGATAAAAGTTTTGTGCTGAGCATTAATCCCGATGCGAACGTATTTTATGTGCCGGAGGCAATCGGCAATCTGTTTTTCAAACATAAATGGGGTCGGACCAACCCCTTTTCAGTCTTGTTTGTCGGTTATTTGAGCAAAAGAAAAGGCATTGAAGTTCTTCTTCACTCAATTTCCATGACAAAAAGAAAGTTTCCTCAAATTGTTTTGAAAGTAGTTGGATCAGGGCCTGAAAAATATTTAAGGTATTTGATGGAATTGACCAGGCAACTGAATATTGAGAAAAATGTGGCCTGGCTTGGCTCTTGTGGCGCTGAGGAAATTGCGGGATATTTGTGTGGAAGTACCATATTTATATTGCCGACTTTTATCGATAACAGCCCGAACAGCTTGGCAGAGGCGATGGCCGTCGGAACACCAAGCATTGCAAGCAGGGTGGGCGGTGTGCCGTCGATGATAGAGGATGGTGTGGATGGATTGCTTGTGGAAAGTAATAATGCAGAAGAGTTGGCAGCTAAGATCATTGCATTGCTTGGAAGCGAAGAAATGCAGGCAGGGTTGAGCAAAAATGCCAGGGCAACCGCTTTGAGAAGAAATCTTCCGCAACAAGTGGCTGAAACTGTGATTGATGTTTATAAGGCAATTATTTCTGGTTAGAAGATGGCACGGTGAATGAAAAATAAGATAGCAAAGAATATATTATTGGTAACGTCAGCCAATTTCCCCTTTGGTGGTGCCGGCGCAAATGTATTGAGACTGTTGACTACCGGACTTGTTAAAAATAATAGAAATGTTGATGTGCTTATCCAAAGAGGAAAACGGTTTGGCAAGAAAAGCAATTTAGGTATGAAGAATGGCCGGATTGGTGGTGTTTTCTATGCGTATTGCGGGTATCTTGCAAGACCGGAAAATTATATAAAGAAGATAGCAGATAGTTGCGCCGGGATGTTTGTGCCGCCATTGATTGTGCTGAGGAAGAAATTGGGAGGTAAAATTGATTGCGTGCTGGTATATAACGGCACTGCGTATGAATGCATCCCCCTTATAATTATTTGTAAGATATTAAGAATTCCTATAATAAATCATGTCGTTGAATGGTATGAGAAAGAAACAGTGGCAAACTCATGGTGGAAGCTGCCCGCGTGGTGGGATTTTTTGTTTAGAATGAAAGTTTTGAACAGGTATTTTGCCGGGTTAATGGTTACAAGCAATTTCTTAAAAAAATATTATACAAAAAGGCACATGAGCGATGAAAGGATATTTGTTCTTCCAAATCTGGTTAACTTCTCCATTTTTGATAGCAGGGGAATTCATGGTTCTAAAAATAGGAGTATCCGAATCGGCTATTGCGGAACTCCGACAAGGAAAGATGGGATCAATGATTTATTGTCAGCCTTTCAGATAGTTTTGAAAAAAAATCCCGATTCCGAACTTTTCGTTATCGGGGATACCACCGGTAACAAGTCAGTCTTGCCAAAGCTTAAAGAAATATCAAAACTGCTTGAAATATTTGATAAGGTTACTTTTACCGGTCTTGTGGAATGGGAGCAAATGCCTAGTTTATTAAATTCCTGTGATATCCTGATACTGGCAAGACCTTCCGGAAGGTTTGCTGAAGCAGGTTTCCCAACAAAATTGGGTGAGTACATGGCATGCAAAAAACCCGTAGTAGTTACAAAAGTAGGAGATATCCCCCTATATCTGAGAGATAAAGAGAGCGCTATGTTGGTTGAGCCCAATAATCCTGAATCAATTGCATCAGGTATTTGTTATCTTATTGATTATCCTGAAAAAGCAAAAAAAATTGGAGACAAGGGTTATATTTGGGCAAGGAATAAACTTGATTATACTAAAGCAACTCAAGATATTGGGCAATTTTTGGACACATTCAAATATGTTCTGTAATTAAATGCGAGCAGATTAAATTAATGGAGGGATAAAATGAAGATACTGGTAACCGGCGGTGCTGGTTTCATCGGCACGAATTTGTGTAATGAATTTAGATCAAGAAAGCATAAGGTAGTTGCCTGTGATCTGTATAACACAGACAGGGATGATTATATAAGATGTGATGTAAAGAAGCATCGACAAATAGAAAAGGTTTTTGAGGATTACGGGCCGTTTGATTATGTTTATCATCTTGCGGCCGAATATGGAAGGTGGAATGGCGAGGCTTATTATGAAAATCTCTGGCAAACGAATGTCATTGGAACAAAGCATATATTAAGGTTGCAGGAGAAATACAAATTCCGCATGATCTTCTTTTCTTCCGCAGAGATCTATGGTGATTACAAAGGTCAAATGACAGAAGCCGTAATGGTAGAAAATAAAATAAAAGATACTTATCAAATGAACGATTATGCCATATCAAAATGGGCCGGCGAACTAATGTGCCTCAATTCAGCGCAAATGTTCGGAACCGAAACAGTTCGAGTGCGGCCGGTTAACTGTTACGGCCCGCATGAAGAATATACGCCATATAGAGGTTTTATTCCAAAATTCATCTATCACTCTTTGCACGGCAAACCATACACGGTTTATGAAGGTCACAAGCGGATAATAGATTATGTTGAAGACACCTGTAGAACATTCGCAAATATTGTCGATAATTTTATTCCCGGAGAGGTTTATAATGTCGGCGGAAAACCAGAGTGGGAAATGGATATAAAGGAATATTCTGATTTGATTTTAGCGGCTACCGACGCTGATGAATCGCTTGTAACGTATAAGGAGGCTGAACCGTTTACAACAAAAGTGAAGACAATGGATTTTTCCAAAGCTGTAAGGGATTTAGAACATAATCCTGAAGTTGATCCACAGGAAGGGATAAAGAGGACGGTTGAATGGATGAAATGGTTTTATCGGATTTAAAATATTTGACAGGATAACAGTGTAAACGGGATATAGCCGCAAAAAGACGCAAAAGTCACAAAATGGTAAACGGATGATAAGTAAAATGATAAAGGTATTGTTTGTTTTCGGGACGAGACCGGAAGCTATCAAAATGGCTCCTGTTATTCGAGAGATGAAAGCTGAGAGCTCACGGTTCAAGGTGGTTGTATGCGTAACTGCGCAACACAGAGAGATGCTGGACCAGGTCCTTGATTTGTTTGATATAAAACCTAATTATGATCTTGATATAATGACAAAAAAGCAGACGTTGCCCGGCCTGACATCAAGTGTGCTGCTTGGTGTTACCGGCTACCAACTTAAGCCGGGACACTTTGTAAATTCAAGAGGTTATCTGATGATGATTTTCTACCCATTCTTGCCAGTGGTAATTCACCCATCTGGTTTACTATCCATTCAAACAGGTCT
>JABZFQ010000077.1 GCA_014237365.1 Desulfobacteraceae bacterium
GAAGCATATATCCCTGCCAGCGATACCTATATACAAAAAGACTCCTCAATAAACGAAATGATTGATAAACTTCGCCATTCCGCGACAAGATCCGTTCTTTCACGAAGGGATGTTATTGTGGTGGCAAGTGTATCCTGCATATTTGGACTTGGTGCTCCTGAAGAATATCTTGCAATGAGTATTAATCTTGAAACCGGTACTGAACTATCGCGTGATAAACTTATTTCAGATCTTGTTGCCATTCATTATGACCGTAATGATCTTGATTTCCACAGAGGAGTATTCAGGGTAAGAGGTGACAGGGTAGAAATTTTTCCATCTTATGAAGAAGATTTAGCTGTAAGGATAGATTTTTTCGGGGATCAGATTGAAAACATATCAGAAATTGATTCGTTAAAAGGTAATGTGATTAATTGCATTAAAAATATATCTATCTATCCGGCAAGCCATTATGTCAGTAAAAAAAATATTTTAAAAAGAGCAACCAAATCAATCATCGCGGAACTTAAAGACAGAATTGAATATTTCAGACATGAAAACAAGCTGATAGAAGCACAACGGATAGAAGAAAGAACCAATTTCGATCTTGAAATGATGCAGGAGCTTGGATACTGCAATGGAATTGAAAATTATTCGAGACATTTTACAGGAAAAAAGCAGGGAGAACCTCCGCCCACGCTTTTAGAATATTTTCCGGATGATTTTCTTGTATGCATTGACGAAAGCCATATCGCTGTCCCACAGCTTCGAGCTATGTACGCGGGTGACAGGTCTCGCAAGAAAACACTTATTGAGTATGGATTCAGACTGCCGTCAGCTTTGGATAACCGTCCACTAATGTTTGAAGAATTTGAGTCAAAAATATCCCAGGCGATTTATCTTTCAGCAACTCCTGCTGAATATGAACTCAAAAAAGGAGAACATGCTCTTGTCGAACAGATTGTGAGACCCACAGGCCTTATTGATCCTGCAATTGATGTGAGGAAAGCAGAGTATCAGGTTGATAATCTTTATGATGAAATTATTAAGCGCGATAAGTTGAATGAGAGAGTACTGGTAACTACCCTTACGAAACGTATGGCGGAAAATCTTACCGAATATTATGCTGATCTGGGAATTAAAGTACGTTATCTTCATGCTGACATCAATACAATAGAACGAATGGAAATCATAAGGGATCTCAGAATGGGCGAGTTTCAGGTGCTTGTTGGAATAAACCTGCTGCGTGAGGGCCTGGACATACCAGAGGTTTCACTTGTGGCAATACTGGATGCTGATAAAGAAGGATTTTTACGTTCAGCCAGATCACTTGTTCAGACATGTGGACGTGCTTCCAGAAATGTCGGCGGTATGGTAATAATGTATGCCGACCATGTTACAAAATCAATGAAACAGGCAATAGATGAAACAAACAGGCGCAGGGAAATACAACAGGATTACAATCAAAAATACGATATTATTCCGACAACAATAAAAAAGAATATAACATCTATATTTGAGATCGTTTATGAGACCGATCATGAACAACAGGTTGATAATGTATCAGAAACAATTGCAGAGTATGAATCTGCTGATAATCTGGATGATATTATAAAAGCCATGGAAGATGAAATGAATCAGGCGGCAAAAGAACTTGCATTTGAAAAAGCCGCAGAGCTAAGAGACCAGATAAAAGCGCTTAAAAAAATAATGCTCTATTGATTGTTGATTGTCGATTTGTGGAATCGCTTCGCTCTGTTTTTTTGTTATAAAATTAATAGAATACCTTCAATCATCAGTCGAGTTTCGCAAATCTTACTGCATCCAGATTTTGGTACATTTTTTTACAAAAAAATATTGTTATTTTTTTCAATATACAATAAAATAATTAATAAATTTTATTATCAAAGACAAAAAATGGTATCCTATTCAAAAACCTTGGTAAAACTCATTTTCAATTTACAAAAAGGCTTTATTTACGCATGGTTATATTTCGACAGACTGCCCATTACCAGGAAATTTGAATAGGATACAAAAAATGGTTCATTGTAAAAGGAAAGGGTTGTGAAGTGAGCGGTATAAGCCATAAAAAAAATTTGGTGGCCGTTACAGGGATTGGGATGATCTGTCCCCTTGGAATCAAAACAAGTGAATGCTGGAAAAATATGATTGCAGGAAAATCAGGCGTTAGGAGGATTACTCGATTTGATGCCAGCAATTGTTTAACCAAAATCGCCGGAGAGCTTCCGGACAAATACTTTGAAATAGAGAAAAATGTTTTACCACGTAGAGTTTATAAGCGCAGCATTTTGCCTTCACGACTTGCTATTATAAGCGCTAAGCAGGCCATTGAAGATGCTAAAATAGAATTAGGTGAGATTGATAAAGGCAGAATTGGAGTTGTAACTGGTTGCGGAGGATCCGGTTTTGGCGATCAGATAGTATACGGGGACCCGACAAGAAAGAAATTTGCATTTTCTCATGAGATGTTAAATGCTCTGTCTGCCTGCATAAGCATTGAGTTCGGTTTTAAGGGCCCATCCTTTAATATAGCAACAGCCTGTGCATCAGGGGCTTTTGCTGTTGGAATGGGTTATGATTATGTAAAACAATATGGAGAATTGTGTGTCGTGGTCGGAGTTGATACCATGCTTGCGAAGGAAACCATTGATGGATTTAACCAGCTAATGGCTCTAGCCGAACTTAATGAATATCCCGAAAAAGCCAGTCGACCTTTTGACAGGAAGAGAAGCGGATTTGTCATTTCTGAAGGCGTATGCGCTCTTGTGCTGGAATCCTATGATCAAGCCATACAAAGGCAAGCAAGGATATATGCGCTTATGCCGGGTTATGCGGTTACTGCCGAAGCTTTCAACATTATAGCTCCTGAATCTGAAGGAAAGGAGATGGCAAGGACCATGGAGTTAGCCCTGCGACATGCTGAAATACCAAAGAAAAAAATCGGCTATATAAATGCTCATGGCACTTCGACCTTGCACAATGACCGTGCGGAGACAAAAGCAATCAAGAGGCTTTTTGGTAATAATGCATATAAAATCCCTGTTAGTTCGCAAAAATCAATGATTGGTCATTCCATAGGCGCAGCAGGAGCTATTGAGTTTGCAGTAACAGCTCTTACTTTGCATCATCAGGAAATTACTCCTACTATAAATTATGAAGAACCTGATCCACAATGCGATCTTGATTATGTGCCTAACAAAGCCAGAAAGGTTTGCTCTCTTGAAGCTGCGATTACCAATTCATTTGGCTTTGGAGGCCAGAATGCTACTATTGTGCTTGAGAAATACCATGGGTATATGGAATGAAGTCAGTTATTATTGTCATTTAATACCTACAGGTAATAGAAAAGGAGAGATTGCGTGGAAAGCAAAATAAAAGGCAAAGATGTTTATATCGCTGGAATAGGTTCATTCTCGCCGGGTGATCCGGTTCCATTTGACAATATAGAAGACGTATTGGGGGAAATCACAGATGCGCCCAAGAAGGTTCTTAAGCGCATAGATCGTATGAGGCCTATCATGAAGGAAATGTTAGGCATAGAATATTCCTATTACGCCCTGGATCCAAAAACTCGACAGCAAACCGAAACAAATGTTTCTATGGCTGTTAAGTCTGCAAAAAAAGCGCTGAAAGTTGCCGGAATGGATACTTCAGAAATTGATCTAATCGTTTATGCCGGCATACTCTACGATTGCATGTGTCCTCCATCAAGCGTGCTGGTTCAGGATGCTCTTAACATTCCATACTGTGCGGAGATGTCAATTCATTCCAATTGTACTTCGATTTATAAAGCACTTCAGGTTGCAACCGATTTGATTGCCAACGGCCGGTATAAAAATGCTCTTCTTGTCAGTCCTCAGATGTCTTCGACGTTTTTACGGGCTGAGTATTTTAACCAAAAAGCAATTACTGAGGAACAGGCTGTTTTACGCTGGTTTCTAAGTGATGGAGCCGCCGCTCTTGTTCTTACTTCAAAAAAGCCGGACAAGATTCGACTAAAAGTGGTGGACACATATCTGGAATCGGTTGGCATGGGCATTAAACCCTCCATGCAAGTGCTTGTCGGCTCTTCGCACTGGAATCTTCCGGATATTTACGAACATGGATGGCACCATCTAACCCAGGATCTTACGACCGTTGCCAAATTAGCTCCTAAGCTTTTTGAGAATGGAATAAAAACGATGATTGAGAAAACAAATCTTGATGTTTCTAAGGTAAAATGCTTTTTTGCGAATATTCCCACTAAACATCTCATGGATATTACTGTTAAGAGATTGAGAAAGCATTGGTATTCTGATTTATCCTTCTATACAAAGTTGAGCACGAGAGGTTATCAGGGAGCCCCGGCCATCATTATTGCTCTTGATGAATACATTAATGAAGAAAAACTAAAACAAGGTGATCGTATTGTAAGCTTTGTGACAGAATCCAGCAAATGGATGCATGCTGGATTCATTCTGGATCATTGCTGATATACCTCGAAAGTCTATAACTTGCGATTTTTCGCTGGTCATGAACATCAATAGCTGTGTTGCTCAGGTTTGAAATAGCTTGTCGCGCCTTGCTTTTGATGCTCATTGCTCACCGAAAAAAACGCAATTTATAACCTTCCGAGGTATAACACTGAAAAATATCACTAAAGGCTTTCTGTAATTTTTTGGAAAGTTACAAATATTGCATGTGGTTTTAAGCGGTCTTTATAGGATGAAAATGTCGCAAAGTAAGTATTTGGAAATATCGACAGAAGGCAGGATCCTTGTCATAACTATTTGTAATCCCCCTAATAATTATCTTTTAAGTGGCTTTTTTACAGAATTGAGTTTTTGCCGTGAATTAATATTATCCTCAAATATTGATGCCATTATTTTTACGGGCAAGGGCAATGTATTTTCTAAAGGCGCGGATATAGAAGAAATAAAGTCCAATCCAAATGAGCTGAATCTTAGAACGGTACTTTATGGTAACGAAATCTTTACATTTTTTTCCGGATTAGACAAACCCGTCATTGCTGCAATCAACGGTCCATGCCTGGGTGGAGGGTTAGAACTGGCATTAGCCTGCCACATAAGACTATGCTCAGAAAAAGCTCGACTCGGTCTGCCGGAACTTTCTATCGGAGTCATACCCGGATTGGGAGGCATTCAGCGTTTGATTAGGATAGTGGGTGAATCAAAAGCTCTGGAAATGATTTTGCTTGGAGATATAATATCTGCTTCCCGTGCCTTGGAATTAAACCTTGTAAGCCGGGTTTTTCCAAAAAAGGAATTTTTTCCCAGAGTTCTGCTGTTTGTAAAAACAATATTGATGGCGCGTCGGGAAGCAGTTACTGAAGTGCTTAAACTGGTTGCCCTGTCACGGCCAAAAAGTGAGGAAAAGAATATCCTTGCTGCAGCCGAAAAGTTTGCCGGCTTGGTTTCTAAGAGAAAGGCGTATTAGTTATACGTAGACGACTGATAACACAATGAAATTATTTATCTGAAAGTCTATAGTTATTGCCATGTGCTATCAGAAGTGTGGTGGCCCTATATTATAGAGTTAATTTTGATCAGAAATTTGGGAGGAAACAGGTGAAAATAAAATTAACGGATGAAGACAAAAAAAAGCTTTTTGAAGATGTAAGACAATTTTTGGCAGATGAATTTGAAAAAGACGTGAGTGAAATCACAAAGGATACCAATATAATTGATGACCTTGGAGGTGATTCCATTCTTTTCTTGGAAATGATTGAAGAACTCAAGGAAAAATATAAAATTGATCTGGAAGTGCGCACTATTGGACAGTATATGTTAAAAAATCCTATTTACACAGTTGGAGAAACGTTGAATACCATGTTTGAGATCATAGAAAAAGGAGATGAACTGCTTAAGGAAATAGATTCCGAAGAAGGAGAGATATAGTTGATTTGCAAGAGCAATAATTCGGGTAAAAACATTCCAATAGCTGTAACGGGTATTGGAATGATTTGTCCTCTTGGGATAACGGCTCCCAAATCCTGGGAAAATATGCTGCAAGGCAGATCAGGGATACGCAGAATAACCAAGTTCGATGCCTGTGAATGCGCCACCCGAATTGGAGGGCAACTTCCGGAAGAATATTTTGTGCTGGAAAAAAAAAAGACTTCAAAAAGAATGTTCAAACAGACCGTTCAGACGACTAGAATTATCCGATTGTGTTCTCATGAAGCCTTTAAAGACAGCAATATAGCATTGGATAAGATAGACCCAAACAGATGCGGGGTAATCATTGGCACAAGTGGCTCTAGTGTGCGCGGTCCTCATGATAAAGGCGGACATGGTGCTGAACGGTTCAAAATAATACGGGAAATGATTAATGCGCTTCCGGCATGGATAAGTTTAGATTACGGATTCAAAGGGCCAAACTTTACTCTTTCAGCGGCTTGTGCGTCAGGGTCCTATGCAATTGCAAAGGCATGTGATCTAATCAAAAGGAAAGAACTTGATATTGCTATTGCTGGTGGAGTCGACACTCTCTTGACCAAAAATAACACTATGCGTGGCAATTTTATGAAAGTGCTCTCGGAAAAAAATGATGAACCTGAAAAGGCGATGAGGCCTTTTGATAGAAAAAGAGATGGATGGGTAATTTCCGATGGGGGTTGTGCAGTTGTTCTTGAATCTTATGAACACGCTATAAAGAGAAATGCCAGAGTTTACGCGTGGGTTGTAGGACATGCAATGTCATCGGAATGTTATAGTTTGTATTCTCCTGTCCCATACGGGGAAGGCATGGTTCAAACTATAGAAATGGCTTTGGCAGACGCAAATATTTCCAGGCAAAGGATCGGATATGCTAATGCAAATGGGACTTCAACGGTAGTTAATGACTTTTGCGAAACCATGGCTATAAAAAAAGTTTTTGGTAAGCACGCATATAATATGTTTGTAAGTTCGCAAAAATCCATGCTCGGCCATATGGTTGGAGGGTCCAGCGCTATAGAGTTTGCCATAACTGCGTTAATCTTGAAAACTCAGAAAATCCCACCCACTATAAACTATGAATTTCCGGACCCCAAATGCGACCTGAATTATGTTCCGAATAAGATGGTCGACGTCAATGATCTTGAAGTCGCTATCAACAATTCTTTTGGGTTTGGAGGACACAATTGTGTCATTGTTATGACAAGATAAGGATTACTTCTATGCCTCTTATTCAAATGAAAAAGGTCACAAAAGATTATCGATTGGGAGAAACAATAGTACATGCTCTAAGAGGGATCACTATTGAAATTGATGTTGGAGAATTTGTTGCGGTATGGGGCCCGTCAGGATCAGGCAAAACAACTTTTTTAAATCTGATTGGTGCTATTGATGAACCTACTTCCGGATACTTTAGTTTCAATGAACGGGAAATTTCAGGGCTCTCTGATGATGAGAAGTCGGATTTGCGTAACAAATCAATAGGTTTCATATTCCAGAATTTTAACTTGATTCCGGTTTTAACTGCTTTAGAAAACGTTATGCTGCCGTTACAAATACAAAGTTTATCAAATGCTGAAGCCAATCAGAGATCCATGTATAGACTGGAACAGGTAGGTCTTTCCGACTTTGTTAAACATAGACCTGATAAACTGTCAGGGGGTCAACGACAACGAGTATGCATTTCCAGGGCTTTGGTTACAAATCCTTCGCTGGTGATCGCAGATGAGCCTACGGCAAATCTGGATTCAGATACGGCCATGAAAATTCTTGAACTGATGAGAGATTTAAACAACAATGAAAAGACAACCTTTATCTTTTCTACTCATGACCAGAGGTTACTTGGCAAAATGAATCGGCTTGTTCGTATGGTAGATGGTGTGATTATAAATGAAGAGGATCATGTATGACAGCCTGGATTAAGATTGGATTGAGGAACATCGTCAAGAATCTACGCCGTTCAGTCATTACTGCGTTGGCTATTGCTTTAGGCTTTGCTGCTGTAAACCTTTTTGCCGGGTTTACCAACTACATGTACACGGGAAACCGCGATATAGCGATTTACGGAAAATGCGGCGGGCATCTAACGATTTTCAGGAAAGATTTTTTAGAAAAAGGTCGGTTGAATCCGGCTCAATACCTGCTGTCTCCTGAGGAAATTAGAGATGTCAATGCAATATGCCAGGATAACCCACACGTAATGCTGGTGACACCACAATTAAGAATAACCGGGCTCGCCAGCAATGGCAGCATTTCAACCATTTTTATTGCCCAGGGGATTGTCCCATCAGCAAAACGTGTGTTTTTTAGCAGAATGAATGCACCGAAAATCGGCAAAATATTTGAGGGCCGGGAACTGGAGAATGATAAAAGCTACGGTGTAGCTATGACTAAAGGCTTGGCTCGCCTGCTTGATTTGAAAGTAGGTTCCTATGCTGTAGCTTTTACTAATACAATATACGGCCAAATGAATGCCCTTGATATGGAGGTTTTTCAATTATTAGATGCCGCTTCTGATGAAATGAATGACAAAATAATGCAGGTGCCACTTGCTTTTGCCCGGACGCTTTATGATACGGATGGTGCTGATAAATTGGCTATACTTCTTGACGATACTAAATATACCGAATCTATTCGGGATCAATTGCAGACGGCCTTTTCGCAAAGAGGACTGGACCTGGAGGCCAAAACATGGGAAGAAATGAGTGAATGGTATAGAAAAGTTAAAATCATGTTTGACGTAATCTTTGCCTTTTTGTTTAGTATTGTTTTTATCATTGTGGTAATGAGCGTAATAAATACTATGAGCATGGTCGTTGTGGAAAGGACCAGAGAGATTGGGACTTTGAGGGCTTTGGGCCTCAGGCGCAGAGGAGTTATGTCTTTATTTGCAGTTGAGACCAGTCTGCTTGGTGTTTTTGGCACAATCGGAGGTCTTTTTTTAACCTTCATTGGTTGGTGTGCCGTCGATGTGATCAAACCAACGTGGATTCCTCCAGGCATATCAAGACGTATGGTAATAAGCATTGAGTTTGTTCCCGAATTTATGCTATACAGTTTTATATTTTTAATTTTGCTTTGTTTGATAGCTTCTCTTATCCCTGCCAAACGCGCGGCAGGACAAAATGTTGTGGATGCCTTAGGTCATGTATAGGATGAGGAAAAGAATATGATGAGAAATTGCTTGATCAGTGCTATGATAGTATTGGTAATCAATTTTTGGAGTATACATTACTCCTATGCTGAGCTGATCTCTAAAGAAATTCTCCACCGCGCTGATGAGTCAAGGGGTAATTTAGAGGGAGTTAAATGGAGAGTATGTATCAATTCAATTGAGAGTGATCGTCAACAAAAACGAAGTCTCAATGTGCAAGCAAGGGCTTATGACTTTCTCGGCAGTTTAATTTCGCCTCCTAAGGTAAAAGGACAAAAATTGCTGATGCTTGATCACAGTATGTGGTTTGTCAAACCCGGTTTGAGAAAATCAGTGCCGGTTTCTCCGAGACAAAAGTTGGTGGGAGGAGCTTCCTACGGAGATATTGCGGCTACCAATTATGCAAATGATTATGAACCAACCCCACTAGATGATGAAGCGGTAGATGATGAACTATGTTATGTATTTAATCTTAAGGCGATACACAAAAACGCTACGTACAATTTTATAAAATATTGGATATCTAAAAATCGGTTAGTGGGAGTAAAGGCTGAATTTTTTACCGTTTCAGGTAAGATGTTTAAAATGGCCAGGTTTGAATACGAAAATGTTGTAAAGTTAAGAGATGAGCCACGGCCGTTTATTTCGAAAATGGTAATTACTGACGCGTTCATAAATAGTAACGTAACAACTCTGAATTTCAGCGAGCCTATTCTTGTAAAAGTCCCTGATTCAACATTTAATCTGAATTTACTGATGATGAGGTAATTATAGACTTTCAGATAATTAATTTCACAAGGCTATAAGGAGGAAAGCGTATTAGTTATACGTCAACGACTGATAACGCAGTGAAATTATTTATCTGAAAATCTATATTATAAATATGCACAAAAATCACTATACAAGAAAGTTAATTATCTTATTTCCACTTTCATGTATTTTGTTTTTTGTGCCTGCTCTGGCTTTTTCTTCGACTATTTCTTATGCGAACGCTGAATCTAATTCTTTTATTTATGATATAGCAAAAGAGGCAAAAGATGGTTTTAATTACCTGTTTAAAACGTTGATTTTTGGAACAACAATGAAACCATCTGATTCCACGCAAAATCCAAACAATGACTTTCTGGAACTGCCGAGATATACATTTGATTTTGAATTGAGGCCAGACCTTTTCCTGAATTTTCGAAGGGTAACTTTAATAGCTAAACCAAGAATAAATGTGGAACGTCAATATTGGAACGACGGAAATCGTGATGGGGATAGTTCCACAAAAGATGATTGCTATGTTAATGAATGGATAGCTAGGCTAAGATTGACTGAAGGCTTATTTGCTTCTTATGGAAGAGAAAACCTTCAGTGGGGAGCCTCCTTCTTATTGTCTCCATCCAATCCTTTTTTTCGGAACAACGGTCAATCAAATCCTAAATGTGAAGTTCCAGGAATGGATTTTGCGCGTTTTGTGTGGATTCCCAATTCTTCCTGTACAGCCTCACTTATTGCTAATACAGATGAGGGACGACAGGAATTTGTCTTAGACGATTTTGAACCGACATATGCTTTAAAGTTAGACTATAACTCATACCAAAAAAACTTTAGTGTGATTGCATCTTATAAGGAAGAAGATAGGTTTCAAATAGGCGCTTTTGCCAAATGGACGGTTTCTGATGCTCTAATGTTACATGGAGAAACATCTGTAACTCAAGGAACCAACGCTCTATATCCGGTGGAAATCATAACTCCATCAGGATCATCAATTCAAATGATTCCGGTCAAAAAAGACGAAACCAGCCTTGAAGGATTATTGCTTTTAGGGGGATCCTACACGTTGGAAGCAGGGCCTACTTTGACGCTCGAATATGTATTTAACAGCACTGGATATGACGAAAAAGAAGCAGAACTTTATTATGAACTCCGGGATGAAGCTTCCCAGGCTTTCTATTCTCCATATTCCGGAGTGGCAGAGATAGCGCAGCTATTATTAATCCAAACTCTTGATACCAAACTGAAGCTACTCAGAAAAAACTATTTTATGCTTCAATATCAACACTCTCAAATACGGGATGTCCTTAATCTAATTTTTCGGTATACCTATAATATAAACGATTATTCAAGTCACTTCGTATCTATTGTGGAGTATGATGTTGGCGACCATACCCAGCTTTTTTTAATTGGCAATCAGAATTTTGGATCTAAAGATACTGAATTTCGTTCAATTGTAGAATATAGCTGGATGTTTGGATTAGAATATACTTTTTGAAAATCTACACCCTGCCGGAGCCTGGTTGTAAAGTAAAGCAGTTTAAGGTTTTTGTATGAAAAGAATACTAGTTATAAATTACTCACAAACAGGTCAGTTGACAAGTATCGTTAAATCCTTAATATCTCCCCTGAGCAAAAATAAGACTATCGAAGTTGTCTGGGAAGAATTGGAACCAATTAAGCCATATCCTTTTCCCTGGCCCTTTATTAAATTTTTGGATGTATTTCCTGAATCTGTGTTGATGGATGCGCCAGAAATGAAGTCCTTTTCATTTGACCCGAACAAAAAGTTTGACTTGATCATATTGTCCTACCAAGTATGGTACCTGTCTCCTTCATTACCTGTTACTGGCTTTCTTAAATCACCAGAAGCAAGAGTTATGAAGGAGACACCGGTTATTACTGTTATCGGTTGTAGAGATATGTGGTTGATTGCGCAGGAAAAAGTCAAAAAATGTTTGGAACAAATTAGCGCAAAATTCATTGATAATGTGGTCTTTCTCGATCAGGGTAAAAAAGGCGCCACATTCATAACTACGCCCCGATGGCTGTTGACAGGTAAAAAAGAAAAATTTTGGAAAATATTTCCCGCAGCCGGTGTAAGCGAAAAGGATATTATGAATGCCGATAGTTTTGGAAATGCAATCTTAAAAGCTTTGGAGAGTGGAGAAATAGATAGGGGGAATTCTATTCTTAAAGGGTTGGGAGCAGTCAAAGTTAATCCCAATAATATTAAATTCGAACAAGCGGCTCATTGGCATTTTCTTGTTTGGGCAAAAATTATACAAGCGATCGGAAAACAGGGCCAAATGAAAAGGCTGCCATTTTTGATTTTATTCATTGTTTTTCTCTCAGGTATGATTTTGATATCATTTCCATTTGCTATTATCTTTAATATATTTATCAATCCTTTTAGAAATGAAGAAATTGCAAAAAAGGTAGAATATTTCGAACAACCTTCCGGGTCTTCAACAGAAAGATTAGAATCACTGAGCGCAATGAAAGATATAAAATGAAAGACATAAATTGTTATCTGAAAGTCTATATTTGCCCGAACGAAAATCTCGGTTTTTATCATAAGTAACCATATTTAAACATATTTTCGCGACAGATTGATTCAACAATATCAAAATTTCCGTAGACATTTTTGTGATGTATGATGCCTATCTGGCCGATCTTTTGCGAAAAAGCTATATTGTTTTTCTTGATTTCGGGAAGTTCACAAAACTCAAAAATCTTTAAGATCTCTTCTCCAGGATTTGAAAGAATATCCTCATAACGTACTTCATAGAAAGAGGGCAGATTGTTCTTATGTCTGTTGACAAATGAAATTGCATCATTCCATAGATTTGCTGTAGTTCGAATATCTTTCGGGCCATATCTTTTGACGTTCTCAGATAGGTTTGGCAAACGAGGATAAGGAATGAAAACCTTATTATTATATATTGGAAGGCGCGTTTTAGTTCTAATCTTAGCAAGCTGGTCTGCATTAAGATTGTACAATTTAATGAGAGAGTTTGCACTGGTTCGAGCGTCACGCACCAGATGTATGAATTTGGCATCAGGAAACATATCTTTAAGGAGGAGGATACGTGGCAGCAGGGCTGGATTCTTGGTGAAAAACCGTGAAGGTTTGCCTTCAAAACACCAGATAATTTTGCAAATGGATGTATAGATATTTTCTAGTTCTAGAGAAGAAAAGGCCTCAATCTTATGTTCAACATAATTTAGGGAGTAAGGATCATCTTTAAGCCACTCACCCCAAAAAGCAATGCCTTCTGATGGACTTCCTGAATCTACTTCTATACTATCTTGCAGATACCGTTCTCCCCTGGCATTGAGGTTGAACTGCTTTCGAAAATATTCTGCAGCACAAAAACATGTCCGAAATAGATGCATGGTATTGGTTATGTAAGCAATATCCGGGTGAGTACAAAGGATGTCTTGTAACATTGATGAGCCAGAGCGTGGAAGAGCGATCACAAAAATGGGTCGATACAGATGTATATCTCGGATGTCTACATTTAAAATATGATCCTCATACCATTTCAGGAATCCTTCAAGTGGCTTGGGTGGAAGTTCTGGTATTACGAATTGTCTTTCAAAGCATGATCTTAGAAGTACCCTGGATAGTAGATTTGAATATTCAACCTTTTGTTTCATATCGCATCTCTTTTAGGAAGGTGGACTTCTCTACTCATATTTCTAACTTTTTCTACTTCCATCCTTCGAAAAGAACAGTTGGAGATATTAATCGAAATGGTTTTACCATAATACGGTTGAAACCAGCCGTCTTGAACAAATGTCGCATTTCTTCACGATGGTAGCATTTACCTCCAAGAGTAAAGTAATTCAGCGAGATGAGGCTGACAAATTTATCTTGCAATCTGCCTATACCCATAAACTGATCTACTACTATTATTACACCTTGAGGACTCAGTGCTTCATGAATACGCGATATTAACTTTCGATTTTGCTTAAAGTTGAAGAGATGAACCATGTTGACAAGAAGCACCGCATCCCAGCCAGTACCTATATTATCATTTAAAGCATCGCCAACTCGAAGTTCGAGTGCTTCAGGATTACCTTTCTGTTTGAGAATGCGCTGAGCTGTGGCTATTGGTCCTGCAAAATCAAGAATAGTAGCTTTTAAGCCGGGGAACTTTTGAACCAGAGCACGACTATACTCTCCGTGAGCTCCTCCAATATCCAGCAGTCGTTTGGCGTCATTAGGCAACTTTACTTTTTTGAGGAATTCTGGGATAAGTTGTCGCGACATCTCCCTCATCGCTTTGGTATAGATTTCCTGCCGTTCAGAGTGAACTGAAACCTCATGCTTATGGAAATCCACAACTGGTTTGCCTGTTCTTAAGGGAACTTCTAGATCACTAAGACGATTCCAAGTATGAAGTTGCAGCCTGAGGAAATTCGCTATTCCCCGTCTTGGATCGATGATCCATCTTTTAACCCACCGACCATTCTTATAGCGATCCTTTCGTTTTTCAAGATATCCGCTTTTCTCAAGGGCAATTAGGAGAACATCAGCACCTTCTCTAGAGATTCCAATACGTTGAGCAACCTCGTCGGAACCGAGACCCTTTCCGCTATTCTCCAGTGCTGTGAAAAGGCCAAGCTTATTTGCTTCTAACAGAGCACGGGTACGACAGATCTGTGGCTGTGTGTCTAAAAGTGGTACAGAAACAAGATTTAGTTTTTTTAAAATAGCGATAAGAAAATCCATGATTTCTCAACCCCATAAAAACTATAAATTCATTTCACCTATTGGACTTATTAAGAGAGGTGGACACGGATTATTTTTTAAATCCATATTTATCAAAAATGAAAGATAAGTCCCTTGCAATTCTTTCTTTTGACAAACCAAACTCTTTCAACTCCAGATTTCGATGTTTTCGGCGATAACTGCTTTGCGTTTTAATTTGTTCCTGTATTTTTTTGCGCAACTCCTGACTTATTTCAAGTCCGGTAAACTCAAGAATTGTTTGGATTGCTTTCCCTAAATCATTTTTCAGCAAATCATAAGAGAGGGTCATAAATTGTGAGGGATTAAAAATTCCTTTGCTAATCAGGTTCTCAATATATTGATAGAACTGGACATCATAATGGTATCGTCGCTCAAAGTAACGCTGCAATCGGTTAGCCGGAATCTTTTTTAGCCCCCATTGAAAATCCAACACATTTCTATCAAGTGAAAGATGGGATGAAATGGTTTCATATGGTGATCTAACCAGATAAATAATCTTGGCATCGGGAAAAGCCTCCAGCAGAGATTGAATTCGAAATGCGGAATGATTCATTTTAGTTAAAATCTGTTTTTTGCCCAGATAATAAATCTGACGTTGGAGACATTGCTTGAAAAATTGAATAGTCTTTTGACGTACATTCTTAGGTTGATTGTCTGAATAAACAAGATCCATGAAGTCCTTATTGCCAAGCCCAAGCGAGGTCTGTATCGCTATAAACTGCGTGTTAAAAATATGATAAAATAACAATTCTTCTTCTTCAATTGAACCAAGAGTCATTTTATGGCCAATTGATTTTGGGTAGTAAAAAGTATTTTTCCCCTTCTTAATCCTTGACATTATAAAAGGAGCTAAGATTTTTCGGGCGACAAGAGAAGGAAAAAGAAGCTGCCAAAACTCAAAAACAGCAAATTCCTGACTCTGGGTTAAAAGACGATGTAAAAAGGTTGTCCCGGACCTGGGATGGCCAATGATAAAAATGGGCTTTTCAATTTTTATCCGACGATATTCGGGGAAAAATATATTATCCAAAAAAAGTGTAATAGAGTTAAAAAGTAACATAACAGGCCTGATAAAGAGAAAGCGCAGAAACTCCTTATTAAAGCCAAAGGTTGACCAAGATGCTGTCAGTATTCTTAAATATATTTTTAATTTGAATAAAAACACGTCATTAACTCTTTGAGAATGAATAGATTTTTTTGACGTTTGATTAGGTTGCTCAAAAAGGGGCAAAAAAAGCAAAATAAAATTTTAATATAATGGCCAGGAAGTCTTGTCAATGATAAAAGAAGCCCGGCAATTTTCATTATGGAATTGCTGGTTAAAGTTTAAGCTGCAAGATCAAACCGAGGTCTGTAAATCTATGTTTGAGTCTGATTTTGGGTTACACAAAACTCTTGACACTACCGTTGTTATTGGCCAATATTATATAAATAGTGACTTGCAGAAACGCTTAGAACACATATAGAAAGGAAAAATCATATGGGTTTATTGGATGGAAAGAATGCATTGATCTGTGGGGTTGCAAATAAGAAAAGTATTGCCTGGGGTATAGCACAGGCTCTCCATGCTCATGGAGCACGGCTTGGTTTCACATGTCTTGAAAACAATGTCCACCGCTTGAATAAACTGGCTTCTCAAGTCAATTCCGACATCATTATTCCCTGTGATGTCCGGAAGGAGAATGACATTGCGCATGCTTTAAATAAAGTAAGTGCGGTGTTTGACGGAAAGCTCGATATCCTTATTCATGCTATTGCGTATGCTGATATAAACGATCTTGGTGGAGAATTTATTAGCATATCAAAGTCAGGTTGGAGTCTGGCCTTAGAAGTCAGCGCCTATTCTTTGATAGCCTTCGCTAGATACGCCCGCCCATTGATGAATGCAACAGGAGGAGGCTCAATTATCACCTTAACTTTTTCCGGAGGAGAATCGGTGACACCTGGTTACAATATCATGGGCATAGCCAAGGCTGCTCTAAACATGTCTGTCCGTTACCTTGCCTATGACCTTGGACCAGAAAATATCAGGATAAATGCTATTTCAGCCGGTCCTATTTCGACCATATCTTCTATGGCAGTGGAAAAGTTTGACATTTTTTTGCGTATGGTTGAAGAATGTTCTCCACTGTTACGCAATATTACTTTGGAAGATCTGGGTGGAACGGCAGTCTATTTGGCTTCTCACCTTTCAAATTCTGTCACAGGAACGGTAATATACGTAGATTCCGGAACAAATATTTTGGACCCTCCGTCTATAGCGCATCGCAGATTTAAAAAATAGTAAGGAACGTGGACGAATTAACTTCCCCAACTATGCATCACAGATTCAGGCCACCTTTGCCCGATCTCAAATCACAAAAATATTGAAATAGCTCGCTATTCCATCAACTTTTGTGATCTGAGACCGAACAAATCTGACCCAAATCTGTGCGCCTACTTGTGGAAGTTAATTCGTCCACGTTCCTAAGGACTCGGTTAAAAATTACGTTTGAAGATCTATCTTGTAATTGACTTTTTATCAATAAAAACTATATTTAAAAGGAGTATAAAGGGTGATGCATGTTGGTATTGTTGGTACCGGAAAAATGGGGACCGCCTTATTAAAACTTCTTAAGTCAACACCATATCATATTAATGTCCTGGCTAGCGGTGCGGATAAAGCGGAAAAGAGCCGGCGAAAATATTTTAAAAAAATTGAGCGGGAATTCAAACAAGGGGGGATTTCTGAAAAAAAGTACAATAATATCAAAGCAATTCGAAAATTTACTCATAAAATAGAGGATTTGGCCGGGTGTCAGCTCGTTGTTGAGTCTATTACTGAGGATTTTGAAGCAAAAACATCATTATTCCGAAAGATAGAATCAGTGGTGGATAAAGATGCGATTCTGGCAACCAATACCTCTAGTATTCCCATCTCGGATTTGGCCGGGAAACTGCGCTATAATAATCGGTTTTGCGGATTACATTTTTTTCACCCTGTTTTTATGATGAATTTAGTGGAAATAATAAGAAAAGCCGACACGCAGCCTCGACTAGTTGATTTGATGAAGGACTTTTCTCGACAAATCGGCAAAAAACCGATCGTTGTTTTTGATGCTCCCGGCTCTGTTCTGAATCTTATTCTTTTTTATTATTATCTGGAGGCTTTTTATATATTGGAGTCAGGGCTTGCTCTTCCATCGGAAATTGATAAACTGGCAAAACAATATTTTTATACAGGGCCATGTGAATCAGTGGACACTATTGGCATTGATTTGTTTCTCACCGGCCTGAAAATTCAATCAAGACCGGACAGCATCTGTCCTGTTCGATGGACGGATGACCCTTTGCAACAAATAGACTCAGAAAAAAGCGGTGGCAGAGAAGGATTTTATGTTCCTCATTTGTTTCGCAAATTGATTGCAGAAAACCGTCGTGAAACCGGTGTAGCCAAAAAAGTTTATGATTTTGAAGATAACCCGGAGTTTTATATTGATGAAACAGGCATGAGTTCCAGAGTAACTCCTGATACAAGTAAGAAAGAAAAAGATTTAATTGTCAAACGTCTTCTTTACGCTATCTTTAATGGTGCAATTGATGCTGTACAAAAGGGCAAGTCTTCTATTAAAGAACTTGATATCGGCTTGAAAGAAGTGTTGTGGATGGATCAAGGACCGTTTTCAATGATGAAAAAAATCGGCAGAGAAAAAGTCCAGGAAAATTTTGATTATTTGATAAGTAATGTGGGAAAACGGTTCACCCAAACAGCATTATCTTTGTAATTGCATATTTTTTTGCGGAAAGGACGAAAGGGAAGTCATGAAAAGAAGAGTAGTGGTGACAGGATTAAATATGATCACTCCACTCGGCCTTAATCTAGAAACTAGCTGGGATAATTTTGTAGCCGGCAAAAACGGTATCAGTTTGATTTCCCTATTTGATACTTCGAATCACATGACTAAAATTGCAGGGGAACTTTCCAGTGATTTTGAAAATTATTCAAAAAAATCATGCAAGAAATACCTATCCAAGAAAATGGGTAGAGCGACCAAAATATGCTATGTATGCGCAAAAGAGGCTGTTGAGAGCAGTGGAATAGATTTTAAGAACTATGATGCAATGCGATGCAGTGTCATTTTAGGTGCTAATGATACTGGTCATTCAAGAATTTACCATAATAATAAAAACTGGCTCATGAAAACCATGGTCAATGGGATGGCCGCATGGATATCAATAACCTATAAAATAGAAGGTCCGTGTTTTACAATTGCGACGGCTTGTTCATCTTCTGCTTATGCAATTGGTTATGGATATGACCTCATAAGATCTAATATGGCTGATGTGGTTATAGTCGGAGGCGCAGGTTCAATTGTCAATCCCGAACACCTTGAGGGATTTAATGAAGTATATGCCCTTTCTACTTCCAGTGACATCCCTGAGAAAGCAAGCCGTCCTTTTTCTATTGACAGAGATGGTTTTGTTCTTGGAGAAGGGGCTGGAATATTAATTCTTGAGGATATAAATACGGCTAAAAAACGGGGGGCATATATATATGCAGAAATGATTGGGCATGCTTTAACCAGTGAAGCGTATAACATTATGTCGCCAAAACGGGATGGTAGCGGGATGGCAAAAACGATGGATCTGGCATTGAAAAAATCTAAAATAAAGAAAGAAGAGGTAGATTACATTAACGCGCACGGCACTTCCACACCGCATAATGATAGAGTAGAGACATTGGCGATAAAGAAAGTTTTCGGGAAACATGCCTGCGATATACCTGTTTCATCGTCAAAATCAATGATCGGTCACACAGCAAGCGCATGTGGAGGGATTGAGGCTGTTCTTACAATAATGAGCATAAAAAACGGGATGATAACGCCCACAATTAATTATCATCCGGATCCGGAATTGGATTTGGATTATGTTCCCAATATAGCAAGAAAACAGAAGATTGATGTAGCGATTTCCAATTCTTTTGCTTTTGGTGGTCATAACGCCACACTGGTTTTTAAAAAATATTAATCCGTAATTAAGAGACAATGAAAAAAGAGATTGCAGCTTTTATTTTCCCTGCTTTTGGCAAACCATATACAGGTTTTAAAAATAAAGGGCTTGATGAATATCAGGAACGCTTGCGGGACTATTTGTCAACGGCATCGCAACTGGTTTCGATTAACAATATAAAATTTGAACGGGCATGTAATGGTATTATTGAAGATGATCTTCACGCCCATTACTCCTGTTACATTAATTCCTGTATTATCTCTGATATATTGAAGGATAGAAATATACATCCTCAATATGCAGTTCCATTTAGTATGGGCTTATATGCGGCTCTTTATTATACATCTTCTGTTTCATTTGAAAATTTATTGCTTTTTATGCATAATCAATTAGCATCTGCATTAAATACTCTTAATGATGTTCAATATGGAATGGTATCTATTGTTGGTTTGCCTTTTCATGAGGTTGAAGAATTGATTAGAAACAAGGAAATGGAGGTAGAAGTTGTTGATGCTGTCAATGAACTTGTTCAAGTAGTGGCAGGCAAGCGCGTAGAGCTCGAAAAATTAATGCTCATCGCAAAAGAAAATGGCAGTTCTCATGCCAGAATGTTGCCCGTGTCATTGCCTTATCATTCAAGCTACATGAAAAAAATAAAAACAATAGTTGAAGATTTGTTGCTTCAGATTGAGATACTAACTCCTGAATATCCCATTATTTCGAATAGTAATCAAAAAGTCTTAACAACAAAGCAAGAAATAAGAAACGAATTAGCTAACAATATTTCTGGTACAGTGCATTGGTTAAATACTATGAATAAAATGCATGAACTTGGTATCAATGTGCTAATTGAATGTGGACTCAGCAATGCTTTATGCAAATTGGTCAAACTGTTTAATAGTGATTTTCAGGTTTACCATCCCAGAAAATTTTCTAAATTATTTCGTTCCATTGCCTGAAAAAAGTGCAGCTTAGGGCTCAGAGCTGCTTTCCTCTGCAATATCAAGTTTGAAACAACCTATGGAAAATTCTCATCTTATTCGCATATGGAATAAAGGTTCCATTGCCTATATCCAACTCAATCGTCCTGAGAAGGCTAATGCCTATAATGAGGCAATGCTCGACACCTTGGCCGGCACCTTGGAGAATATAGCAATCGATGCCGAGGTACGTGTGTTAATTATTTCCGGTGCAGGCAATCAATCTTTTTGTGCTGGAGCGGATATTCATGAGATCCGTCAAAGAAATTACGCTGATGCATTGAATTTAAAAAGCGCAAAAGTATTTGATAAAATAGCTCTTTTCCCCCAAATTACTCTTGCGGCCATTAATGGAGCTGCTGTTGGAGGAGGATTAGAGCTTGCTCTGGCATGCGATATCCGGATAGCTGTTGAAAATGCAACCTTTTTTTTTCCCGAAACAAAACTTGGATTAATACCGGCAGCCGGCGGAACCCGCAGATTGCCTAAGATCGTTGGCATTCCGCGCGCTAAGGAGCTCATTCTCGGAGGGCGGGTTTGGAATGTAAATGATGCCATGCGCTGGGGACTGGTCAACGAAGTCGTACAGTGTGAAGATCTATTGGCTCAAGCTCAAAAATGGGGTGAGGAAATCGCTCAAAGGGATCCGGTAGCGTTACAATTAGCCAAAAAGTCACTTGATTTCCAATCAGAAAATGGATTGGCTTCAAGTTTTGAACTCGTTTCCGAGGCATTGTTGTATCAGTTAAAATGAGAAAGCAATACCTGCGGAAATCAAAAAAATAAACCTTGGTTCAAAACAGTATGATTATCATCGCCTACTTAGAAAAGTTATTATTGACCGAGCCCTTAGACCGAAGTTCCCCCCTCGGTCTAATAATATCAGGCACTTAACTATGCTGTAGTCATGTAACAGGCATAATGATTTCAAATAGTTACGAGCCCCTGGAGGAACTTCGGCTTAGATTTACCAATCTAATTTTCCTTTGCAATGAGGTTACATAATGTCAATAAATAAGGAATCGACTTTTATTTCCCCGGGAAAAAGACCAAGGATTGTATCAATAGGGACAGCTAATCCTCCATGTAAATATACTCAGGAAGAAGTTGCTCAACTCTTTGGGGAAAAAAATCCAAGAATACTCCAGTTTTTCCGCAGCGGTCATATAAAAACCAGGCATCTCTACCTGCCCGAGCTTGTTAATGGAATAATACCTGAGGAATCAAATCAACAACTGATAGATAAGCATTTCAACGGAGCGCTTGAACTTGGTTCACTGGCTATTAACGAAAGTTTGGCCCCACTTGGACTGTCTCCTTACGATATTGATTTTTTTTGCTGTCTCAGCACTACAGGATTTCTTTGTCCTGGAATTACTGCTTATATTGCCGAAGCCATGAAATTTCGTAATAATGTGTACCGGGCGGATATTCTGGGAATGGGTTGTAATGCCGGTTTAAACGGGCTGCAGCACGTCACCGCACTTACCCATGTCAATCCTGGGAAATTGGGACTTCTGCTGTGTGTTGAGATATGTTCTGCTGCCTATGTATATAATGATAATTTGTATACGGCAGTTGTGAATTCACTGTTTGGTGATGGTGTGTCTGCTGCGCTTGTACGGCAGAATGATTCAGATACCTGGGAGAAGGGACCTTGCGTCGTAGATTTTGAATCTCATATTATTATGGAAGCTATTGGGGCAATGCGATTTGAGCTGGATAATAATAAGTTGTCATTTTATCTGGACAAGGATGTTCCATATGTTATTGGCGCTAACGTAGAAAAGCCAATTAATCGTTTACTGGGACGTCATAATCTTAAACGCCGTGATATACATCACTGGATCGTACATTCAGGTGGAAAAAAGGTCATTGATGCCATTGAATATAATCTTGGACTTACCGATTATAATATGCGTCACACATTAAGTGTTTTGAAAAATTACGGTAATTTGTCATCTGCATCGTTCCTTTTTTCTTACAAGGAACTTAAGCGGGAAGGTATTATAAAGCAGGGAGATTTAGGGGTTTCCATAACAATGGGACCTGGTATAACAATCGAAACAGCTTTACTAACATGGTAAAATCTAAGGTTAAACTCTCATTAAGGGGATCATTATTATGAATCACTATAACACTTTAAAGGTAGAAAAAGAAGGCAATGTTGTAACGGTCTATCTCAACCGTCCTGACACGAAAAATTCCATAAATATGCAGATGGTCAATGACTTGACTAATCTTATGGACATTGTTGAAGATGCCAATGATGTAGCAGTATTAGTACTTCGCGGCAGCAATGATGTTTTCTGTTCAGGTATAGATTTCCACGATTTTTCTCTTGATAAGGAACAGAATATCTATGGGTTGCAAAAATGGGAGAAAATGTGTCGCCGACTGGAACGTCTTAATAAGTTTACAGTCGCTGCCGTTGAAGGCAAGTGCATTGGCGGCGGATTTCAACTTGTATTGCTTTGCGATACCAGGATTGCGGAAAAACGGGCTCAGTTCTGCTTTAATGAAGTCAAACTGGGATTTCTGCCGGGAATGGCTACATTCCGTTTGCCTAAGTATATCGGTCTTGGCCGGGCAAAAAATCTTATTCTGACCGGCAGCGCTATTAAAGCAGATAAAGCGTTAGATTGGGGGTTGCTGGACAAAGTTTGCGAGCAAACAATTTTTTCGGAAACCCTGAAAGAAACAATTGACTGTTTACTGCCGTTTCATCCGGTTGCTCTTGAAATGGGCAGGCGACTACTCAACGAGTGTTACGCTGACACCTACGAAAATTACATCGGTCATTTCCTGGCCGCACAAAATCGAGCTATCAATTCAGAAGCTTTTAAAAAACTCATATCGCTTAATGTATCACACTGATCCCTATCAAGCAGCATGCCGAAAGCGTACCATAATTTTAGGCGTTTTGGGCAATTTAGCTCACTTCATGCTTTAACTATGGGAATAAGTTTAAACGACAAATTATTCAGCACACCCAACGATCCTGGCGTCTATCTTATGAAGGATGCTGAAGGAAAAGTTATTTATGTGGGCAAGGCCAAAAACCTTAAAAAAAGGCTTTCCTCATATTTCAAACAATCCGAACAGATAGTTTTGAAAACAAGGGTTTTGGTTAAAAAAGTTTCAAGTTTTGATACAATTATAACAAGAACCGAAAAAGAGGCCCTGATCCTCGAATCGAATCTTATCAAACAATACAGGCCAAGGTATAACGTGATCCTGAAGGATGACAAAAGATATCCTTCGCTGCGTCTGGATATAAAAAGTCAGTATCCATGCCTGAATATTGTTAGAAAAATTGAAAAAAACGGAGCGCAGTACTTTGGCCCTTTTTCATCTTCTCAAGCTGTTCGACAGACTTTAAAAATAATCCACAAAACATTCAAACTTCGCAAATGTAAAACAAAAAATTTTAAAAAAAGGCCGCGCCCATGCCTTAACTATCAAATAGGTGCATGTCTCGCACCATGCTGTCTGGAGGTCGATAACAAAACTTATAATAAAATTGTTAAAGAAGTTGTTCTGTTTTTAAAGGGGAGAACTCCTGAGCTTATTAAAAAAATAAAAAAGGAAATGATATCTGCAGCTAAAGATCAGGATTATGAAAGAGCTGCAATACTCAGAGACAAGATGTTCGCGCTTGAAAAAACGCTTGAGAAACAGGTCGCAGTAACAAATGACTTTAAAGACAGAGATATCATTGCTATTGCTGATTCCCCAGAAATTTTGCTCATAGCTCTGCTTTTCGTCCGAGGTGGATATCTTTTGGGAAAAAGGCATTTTAGTTTTACAAAAACCATATTAACAAAAGCGGAAATGGTTAGTTCATTCATAAAACAATATTATGAAAAAATGTATTTTGTTCCTCAAGAAATCCTTGTTTCGACACTTTTAGAAGATGCTTGCTTGCTTGAAGACTGGTTGTCTACCATAAATCAAAAAAAAGTCCGAATTTTGTATCCCAGAAGAGGAGAAAAGACCCAGCTTATTAAAATGGCGGCAGATAATGCACAAAACAGTCTAAAAGATCTGATGGATTCTACTAATGCCGCCATTGACATTTCCGTTAGACTTCAAAAAAGGCTCAGAATGGACAAAATGCCGGAACGCATAGAATGCTTTGACAACTCCAATATATCCGGGACAGAGCCTGTGTCAGGTATGGTAGTTTTTGAAAACGGCAAACCCAATAAATCCTTATATCGTAAATACAAAATAAAAACAGTTAATAAACAAAATGACTATGCATACATGGCTGAAATACTTACCAGACGCTATGGCAAAGGAGAAAAATCAAAGCCTTATCCTGATCTGCTTGTAGTAGATGGCGGCAAGGGGCAGTTGAATATTGCTTTATCAATTATCAAAAAATTTAAACTTGAAAAAAACTTTGAAATAATAGGTATAGCAAAAAAAGATGTAATCAGGGGAGAAACAAACGATAAGGTTTACCAGCAGGGCAGGGCAAACCCTGTTAATTTCGACAGGGAAGGGGATCTCCTTTTATTTTTACAAAAAATAAGGGATGAAGCGCACCGTTTTGCGATCTCTTTTCATCGCAAACGTAGAGACAAGAAATCCATACATTCTATCTTTGATACTGTTCCCGGTATAGGCAAAAAAAGGAAAGAAATACTTCTTAAACATTTCGGAAGCATAGATAGAATATCTAAAGCAACACTTGAAGAACTTGTATCTTTGCCGGGAATAGATCGTAAGATAGCAGAAGAGTTAAAAAAACGGTTTGCAGTTGTCGGTTTACAGTTCACGGTTGATAAGGAACGGTGACGAAACAACTTCCCCAAGTAGGCGCATAGATTTGGGTCAAATTTGTTCGATCTCAAATCACAAAAGTTGATGGAATAGCTTACCTATTTTGATATTTTTGTGATTTGAGATCGGGCAAAGGTGGCCTGGAGCTGTGATGCATAGTTGGGGAAGTTATTTCGTCCCCGTTCCTAAAGACAAGAACTAGAAGAGAATTGAAAAAACTGTGAACTGTGAACCGACAACTGTAAACCGTTTTCTTACTTCAAAAGCCCCACAAGTTCTTTAACCGCATCAGCCGATTTTTGCAGAGCTGCATTTTCTTCGTCAGTAAGTGTAATCTGGATAATTTCTTCTATTCCGTTTGAGCCTAATTTTACAGGAACCCCTATAAAAAGATCGTTTATTCCATACTCGCCTTCAAGATATGCTGCACATGGAAGAATCTTCTTTTTGTCCTTAAGAACAGCTTCAGCCATTTCAACAGCCGCAGATGCCGGAGCATAGTAGGCACTTCCTGTTTTTAAAAGCCCTACAATTTCAGCTCCACCCTTCCTGGTTCTCTCAATTAAAACATCAATTCTCTCCTTTGAAATCAATTCAGTAACAGGTATTCCAGCAACGGTTGAATAGCGCGGCAAAGGTACCATTGTATCGCCATGTCCGCCTAAAACAAATGCGTGCGTATTTTCAACAGAAACATTAAGTTCCATTGATATAAAAGCCCTGAATCTGGCCGAGTCTAATGCTCCGGCCATGCCGATTACTCTATTCCTGGGGAAATTGCTTGCCTTATAGGCAACATGACACATAGCATCAAGAGGATTGCTGACAATAATAAGGACAGCATCAGGGGAAAATCGAACTATCTGTTCGGTGACACTTTTCATAATTTTTGAATTGGTGTTTAAAAGATCATCACGACTCATTCCGGGTTTTCTTGCTATACCTGCTGTAATGATAACAATATCGGACTTTTCTGAAGCCTCATAATTATTGCTGCCCATAAGATTGGCATCATGTTTTTCAATTGGCGCTGCCTCCGCAAGGTCAAGAGCTTTTCCCTGAGGCACACCTTCAATAATATCAATCAATACGACATCGCATAGTTCTTTTTCAGCCAGACGTTGCGCTGTAGTAGCTCCCACATTGCCTGCTCCGACTACGGTTACTTTCTTATCCATATAATTCTCCTAACAAAACGATATATGAAGCTATCATAATTTCATTTTTTGTCAATATATACCTCGCACGTTATGGCCTTTCGAGTTATGGAACGGGGACGAAATAACTTCCCCAAAGGTGGCCTGAAGCTGTAATGCATACTTGGGGAAGTTATTTCGTCCCCGTTCCTTTACATTAAACAAAAAGTTTAATTCCGGCGACTTGACATTTAATGCAAATCTCTGTACTTAGTTAAGTATGAAAAGACTATCTGAAGAAGAAGTTATCTCCTGTATTCTGGGTATTCTAACAAGGTTTCTTGAGATACCGGAAAAATATGTAACCTTTAAAAAGGCGAGAGTCGTCACCACAGATAGAAACTCTGTCAATGTCCAATCTCTGTAAGGCTCTGCTTGTGGGCCTGCTCACAGGCGTATTGGGATTGAGCCTTGTTCCAATCGCATCTCAGATTGAGGAAGATATCGGCCTTGATTTCCTGTTCAAGCAAAGGGGGGCCAGAGATGTCCCGTCTGATGTTATCATAGTGACGATGGACAGGGTCTCTGCCAGGAATCTCAACCTGCCGCCAAATCCAAGGAAATGGCCCCGCTCTTTACATGCCCGCCTCGTTGAAACTCTCGCTAAACAAGGCGCCGCGGTTATTGCATTTGATGTGTTTTTTGATGAAGCCCGCAGCCTGGATCATGACAGTCTGTTTGCCGATGCCATCAAGAACGCACGCAACGTTGTCCTGTGTGAATGTGTGGAAAAGGAGACAATCTCCTTAACTGACAAAAAAGGGGCGCAAACAGGACATCTGCACACTGTAAAACTGGTGCCGCCGATTCCTTTGCTTGCTCAATCCGCCATTGCCCTGGCGCCTTTTGTCTTGCCCAAAGTGCCTGTTAAGGTAAGCCAGTGCTGGAGGTTCAAACAAGGTGCCGGAGACAAACCGACATTGCCGATGGTCGTGTTCCAGATCTTCGCACTAAAGGCATATGATGAGTTTGTCCACACGCTGAAAAAGATTGCTCCTTATTATGCAGACAAGATGCCCATTGATACCGATGAAATAATAAATACCAAACGGGTTGAACAGCTTGCAATGATTTTAAGAAATATATTCGATAGAGAGCCGTTGATTGCAGAAAAAATGTTGGACGAGCTTGAAGATGCAATATCATTGTCTCTTGACCCGAAAAAGTATCAGGTACTCAAGGCGCTGATAAGAATTTATCAGGGACCAAGAAGTTGCTACCTTAATTTCTATGGACCTCCCGGCACTATAGCGACAATCTCCTATTATCAATTACTGCAGGATCAGGAGAAACCAGCCCTCAAGCAGAAACAACTTGATATAAACGGCAAAGCTGTGTTCATCGGAGTTTCAGAACGATTGCAGCTGGAACAGAAAGACGGCTTCTATACGGTCTTTTCTCAAGCAACAGGCCTGGATATAAGTGGCGTTGAGATTGCGGCGACCGCTTTTGCAAACATGCTGGAGGATATGTCTGTTGAACCACTCGGACTTCGTACCCATCTTGCAACTATTTTTCTTTGGGGGGCGGGGCTCGGCATTCTCTGTTTTTTTCTGCCCACGCTTATTGCCGGAGCAAGCATAGTCGGCCTGAGCGCTGTTTATCTGGTCGTTGCTCAGTATCAGTTCAACAACACCGCAAGTTGGTATCCACTGGTTATCCCTCTGTTGTTTCAGGGTCCCCTTGCATTCTTTCTTACTTTGATCTGGAAGTATTTCAACACTCATAAGGAGCGTGAGAATATCAGAAAGGCCTTTGGATATTACCTGCCCGACAAGGTCGTAGACCAGGTTGCAAGAAACATATCACATGTCGGGACAAGCAGCCAGATGGTTTACGGCACCTGTTTGTGTACCGATGCAGAAAAATATGCCACTTTGTCCGAAACTATGAATCCAAAGGAACTTAGCAGCTTCATGAACAGATATTATGAAGCTATCTTCCAACCGGTAATACAACACAGCGGGATTGTGTCGGACGTTGTAGGCGATTCCATGCTATCGATATGGGCCACAAGAGATCCTGATGTTGCTCTCAGGAATCAGGCGTGCCTTGCTGCACTGGATATAACAACTGCTATACGCCGGTTCAATCAGGCTTCTGCTGTTTTCCAACTTCCTACACGTATCGGGTTACATTCCGGACGTATGGTCCTGGGAAATATCGGCACTATCGATCATTACGAGTATCGCGCTGTGGGAGATGTGGTTAATTCCGCGTCCCGCTTAGAGGGGCTAAACAAATACCTCGGCACCATGATACTGGTCTCAAAGGAAGTGCTCCACGAACTTAATGGATTTCTGACAAGAAGGCTCGGAGAATTTCTTTTGGCCGGAAAAACAAGGCCAATAGTGGTCTATGAACTGATATGTCGTTTGGAAGAATCTAAAAAAAAACAAAAGGCCCTTTGCGCGATTTTTGACGAAGCAGTCAGCGCCTACAGAAACAAATCATGGGATAAGGCAATCGAAAAATTCTATGAATGCATGAGAATATATGGCAAAGATGGACCAGCGGCCTTTTATGCAAAATTGTGTAAGAAGTATAAAGAAAAACCGCCAAAGGAGATGTGGAACGGGCTAATTTCTCTGAACAAAAAATAAAACTTGAAAGTAAGCAGATTAAATGATAAAATAATAAAATATGAAACAAATTCAGACATATATCCTTATTCTCATAATATTCGTGACCATGTTTGTGAAATATCTGTTTCCGACTATAGCGGTGGCAGAAATGGATGATTATTGGGCAGGCAAGGTTGTATCCGTACAGGGGAGGGTTCAGGTTCGAAGAGTTGGTGCAGCCGAGTGGGTCCCTATTCGATTGAACGATACGTATGGTTTTGGCGACATGATTCGGGTGCAGGAGCAAAGTCGGGCAGCCGTTGTTCTTCATAGCGGAGCCATTCTGCGTCTTGATCAGAAAACCACAATTATCTTTTCCGCATCAGAGCAAGAAGAAGAAACTTCTTTGCTCGACCTGCTCCACGGCGCTGCGCATTTCTTCAGCCCCACTCAGCGGAGACTTAAAGTGACTACTCCCTTTGTCAACGCGGCCATAGGCGGCACGGAGTTTTTTGTTCGCGTAGAACCCAACCAGACCTTGCTGTCTGTATTTGAAGGACGGGTAGCAGCCATAAATGAGGCGGGAAGTCTTGTTCTTACAAGCGGTCAATCAGCCACAGCCCGGACCGGTCAGGTGCCTGTGTCACAAGTTGTGGTGCGTCCCAGGGACGCAGTCCAGTGGGCCCTCTATTACCCGCCGATTCTGGATTATCAACCAGCCGATTTTTCCGGCGACTCTCGGACCGATTGGCAAGCTATGGTGCGAAAATCAATCGGTTTCTTCTGGGAAGGTGACCTGGCCGGTGCATTTTCCAGCCTCAAGGGAACCCCCGATGATATTCTTGATCCGCGTTTTTTTACCTACAGGGCCTCATTACACCTTTTTGTTGGGCGCGTTGACGAAGCAAGCATTGATATCAAAAAAGCTCTCGATCTTGATCCATCTAATGGCCATGCCTTTGCACTTCAATCGATAATTGCCGTGGCCCAGAACAAAAAGAAGCAAGCCCTTGACCTGGCAAGAAAGGCCGTGGAGCTTGCCCCTAAATCATCTGCCGCAAAGGCGGCGCTTTCTTACGCGCAACAAGCACATTTTGATATCAAGGGTGCATTGGTCAGTCTCAAAGAAGCAGCCAACCTCGATCCGGAAAACGCCCTGGTGCAAGCAAGGCTGGCGGAGTTGCAGCTATCTCTAGGGAATCTCGATGAAGCTGTCAGGGCTACCAGGCAAGCTGTTAGCCTGAATCCCGATATTGCACGCACACAAACCGTCCTTGGGTTCGTTTACCTGATCGAAATCAAAACATTGGATGCAAAGAATGCTTTCAAAAGGGCAATTGAACTCGACCAGGGAGCACCCCTGCCGCGATTGGGATTAGGGTTGGCAAGAATCCGTGAAGGTAATCTGAAAGAGGGCCGCGGTGAAATCGAAATCGCAGCGAGTATTGACCCGGACAACTCGCTTATCCGCAGCTATTTAGGGAAGGCCTATTTCGAAGAAAAACGCCACAAGAAGGCAAGGAACCAGTTGGCTATAGCCAAGGAGCTGGATGCGCTGGATCCGACGCCGTGGTTCTATGACGCGATTCGCAAACAGGCTATCAATCGTCCGGTTGAGGCTCTGCAAGACCTGCAAAAATCGATTGAGCTGAATGACAACCGGGCAGTCTACCGCTCACGGCTGATGCTGGACGAAGATCTGGCGGCCCGCAGTGCAAGCCTTGGGCGTATCTATAGTGATCTTGGATTTCAGCAGTTGGCTTTAGTCGAAGGGTGGAAGTCAGTCAATACGGATCCGGGCAACTATTCTGCACACAGGTTGCTGGCCGATTCATACGCTGCCTTGCCACGACATGAGATTGCGCGGGTGAGCGAACTTTTACAATCTCAACTGCTACAGCCTTTAAACACGGCTCCTCTGCAGCCCCAACTGGCGGAAAGCAACCTGCATGTCATGGAAGGTGCCGGCCCTTCGGATCCTGCGTTTAACGAATTCAACCCTCTGTTTTTGCGCAACCGCATTGGCCTACAGGCCAACAGCGTTTACGGGGGCAAAGAAACATGGGGCGATGATCTCGTACTCTCGGGTCTCCATGGCCGTTTCTCATACAGCTTGGGACAGTTTCACTATGAATCCGATGGGTTTAGGACCAACAACGACCAAGGCGTAGATATTTATAATGCCCTGGTTCAAGTGAAACCCTTCTATCATACCAGCATCCTGGTCGAACTCCGCGACAAGAATCGAAAATACGGCGATTTGACACTACGATTTGACCCCGACAATTTCGACCCCGCCTTACGTTACAATGACGATGAACAATCCCTGCGGTTCGGCTTTCGCCATTCATTTTCTCCCCGATCGGATCTCATTGGTACCGTTGCGTTCAAGGATGTGGATAGTGGACTGGTAGATGAACCTGATGCCTTTTCCTTTGTGAGCGAGACTGACGACTACGCCGGTGGAGTTCAACACATCTATCGAACTGAAATTATTACAGCCATCGGAGGTGTCGGCTACCTGGAATCGGATCTCAAGAATACGTTCAACTTTGTCACACTGCCAACTAGCATCACTGAGCGAACCGATCGCTATCTAAATTATTATCTTTATGCTCAATTAAAAGTTTCAAACACGGTGAACTGGTCGATGGGCGTCAGTTATGATGATTGCAACGGTTCGATTGAAAAAGACCAAATCAACCCTAAGCTGGGTGTCATTTGGAACCCGATTCCTGCTCTGACCTTACGTGCTGCTGCTTTCCGCGTTCTCAACCGTCGGTTCATCAACCAGCAGACCATTGAGCCTGTCCAGATCGCCGGGTTTAATCAGTTTTTTAGCGATGTGGATACCTCCCAGTTCTGGCGCTATGGCGTTGCCACTGACTACCAGTTTACGGCTGATATCTTGGGAGGATTCGAAGTTAGCCGCCGCGATCTGGATATTCCCTATCTCAATTTTTCAAACATCTATCAAGAAGCCTCATGGGAAGAGGATTTTGGGCGGGCCTATCTCTATTGGACCCCCGCGGATTGGCTTGCTGTCTCCGGTGAATACCATTACGAGCAGTTTGATCGAGACCTTGGATGTACAGGTGAAGAATCCATCCATACCCTTAAAACCCACCGCTGGCCGGTCGGACTGAAACTCTTCTGCCCCTTTGGATTTACTGCCGGTGTAAATGCCACCTTTGTGGATCAAAAAGTTGAGTTTCACCCCGATATCTTTACTCCTGAGGCGCTGGTAGAAGACAGCGATAGCTTTTGGAACTTAGACGCGAAAGTCAGCTATCGACTGGCAAAACGGATGGGAGTGATAACCCTTGAAATAAAAAATCTTCTTGACAAAAGCTTTAAATACCAGGGAACGGATAAATTTAGGCTCGAATTTTCCCCTGAACGCTTATTGCTGGGGAAGATTATTTTTTCATTTTAATATACAGACAACCGAAAAGAAAGGGAGGATGATAAAAACAATCGTCAATCAGACAACTATTTTAAAATTTAAAAAAAGGAGAAGTTTAAGATGAGAGTAGAAATTCCAGCCTGCCCCCCCGAGGGAGGATCCGCGGTTTTTTTTGATGCAAAAGGAAATATTGAAAGAGTTTTCGTATATAAAGATGATACCCTAGTTGAAATAAAGTATCCTATATCTAAGGATGATTTTTTAAAAAAGTACGAAGATATTAAGCTTGAAGATTGGGGGTCGGAGATCTTACCCGTAGAAATTAAATGCAGCCCCGGCCATTGGGCTATAATTAACGGTCAATATATTTGGGTGCCATGATTTAGCGTGAGAATTTGGGGACGCTCCTTAGGAACGGGGACGAAATAACTTCCCCATTCCTTACAGCTCAATCTGGTACCGTGCGATCTTGTTTAGCAGGCCCTGGCGTGTCAGGCCGAGTATACGGGCTGCCTGGGAACGGTTGCCGCCTGTCTTCTCTAGGGCCTCAACAACCATTTGTTGCTCGATTTGCTGCGTAACCTCTTGTAATGTGCACTCAGTCTCCTGGATTGAAATCCGGGAGCGTGATGACGCGTTTATTTTTTCTGACAAAAACTTTTCTCTGATCTCCTTATCCCTTCCAGCCAGGGTCATGGCCCGTTGGATCTCGTTTTGGAGCTCTCGCACATTGCCCGGCCAATCATACTGTGAGAGGAGATTTAATGCACGGGGCGTCAATCGTGCAGAAGGCCTTTTTTGCTTTTTGGTCAACTTCTTCAGGAAGTGGGCAGCTAACAGGGAAATATCTTCTCTTCTTTCCCGCAAAGGCGGGAGCGTAATTGGAAATACATTAACCCGATAAAAGAGATCCTCGCGAAAGTTCCCTTTTTTTGCCTCCTCTTCAAGGTCGCGATTCGTGGAAGCAATAAGCCGGACATCTACATTGATGTATTGAGTGCCTCCCACACGTCTTACCTGCCCCTCCTGAAGGACCCTTAAGAGTTTTACCTGCATGGCGACAGGCATCTCACTAATCTCATCAAGAAAAATCGTCCCACCGTGAGCCAGCTCAAAAAGCCCTTTCTTGTTTGTGATGGCCCCGGTGAAGGCGCCCTTGACATGACCAAACAGCTCGCTTTCCAAAAGGTTTTCGGAGAGTGCTCCACAGTTTTCCGCCACAAAGGGCTTTTCCTTCAGGCAGCCATTATAATGGACGGCCCTGGCGATAAGCTCCTTTCCCGTCCCAGTCTCACCCTGAATCAGCACAGAGGTGGTTGTATCAATAACCTTATCCAGAAGGGCAAAGACCCGACGCATCGCTGGACCGGAGCCGATGATTCCCTGCAGGTTGAAACGATTCTGCACCTGCGACTTGAGCCTGAGATTCTCTTGCTCCAGAGAACTGGCATGGTCTTTGAGTTCTCCATAAAGCCTTGCATTTTCTATAGAGATGGCAATAGTTCCGGAAAGGATTTCCAGCAGCCTGGTCTCCCTTGCTGTAAACTCACCCTCAAGCTTGTTCAGGGCATAAATGACTCCTATCAGCCCTTTGCGAGTGCGTAATGGTAGACAGATCATAGACTTTGTAACAAAGCTTTCCTGAAGATCAATTCCCTTAAAGAACCGGTCATCCTTGGAAGTATCCTGGATTAGGACTGGCCGGTTTTCCCGCAGCACCCATCCTGCCACCCCCAGATGGTCAGAAAACCTCATCTCTTTCATCCCTGCATGCTTTCCGTTCCTTTCTTCTTCTAAGGTTCGAATAAAATAAAACTCCTTCCTGTCCGCATCATGCAGGGCAATGGATGCGCCTTCAGTACGGAAGACAGTCTTGATTTTGCCCAGGATGCTCTTGAGCATCCCATCAAAATCCCGTATGGCATGAATCGATGCAGATGCCTCATATAAGAGTGTGAGCTCCTCCTTTGTGAACAAGACCTCCTGATTTATCTTTTCCATCCCGCTCCTCCATTCAAAATATAAAAAAATAGCAGGATGGACGTATTCTGTCAAGTAAATTTACACTAAGTCCATATATGACTCTGTTGATTTACTACATCCAACCTTTAATCCAACAAATATTACGTAACCCCTTAAAATAAATAGAATATTGACAAAAAATATCTTGACAAGCAGTTGGCGACATGTCA
>JABZFQ010000068.1 GCA_014237365.1 Desulfobacteraceae bacterium
TTAAGACATTTGATATTATTAAGTATATCTATAAGGTGATTAAGCTTGTGACCATTTATAGGGCCAAAATATTCAAAGTTGAATGCTTCAAACAGTATTCCAGGAGTTATCAAATTTTTTAAAGATTCCTCTGAACGCTTTGCAAATTTATATACATCGTCACCGATTTTGGGTAATGATTTAAGAATATCTCCCAGCTCTTTTTTAAAATTCTGCATATATTTTGCAGAAAAAGTTCTACTCAAAAGTGATGATACAGCGCCGACATTACGGGCAATTGACATTTCGTTGTCATTAAAAATAACAATAAGATCCTTATGAATGTCTCCAGCCTGATTTAGTCCTTCATAAGCCATCCCTGCAGTCATTGAACCATCGCCTATAATTGCTACAACTTTTGATTTATCGTTTTTTAAACGTTTAGCACATGCCATACCAAGACTTGCAGATATTGATGTGCTGCTGTGTCCAGTTGAAAATGCATCATAAGGGCTTTCACTCATGCGTGTAAACCCGCACAATCCCTGGTATTGTCTAAGTGTATGGAACTGTTCTCTGCGTCCTGTAATGAGCTTGTGGGCATAAGCCTGGTGCCCTACATCCCAGATTATCTTATCATCAGGAGCATCAAAAACATAATGGATTGCAATAGCAAGCTCAACAGCACCCAGACTTGACGCCAGATGCCCGCCATTTTTAGACACGACATCAACTATAACATCGCGGATTTCCGCAGCAAGAACAGGGAGATCCGACCGTGAAAGACTCTTTAAGTCTGAAGGAGAATTAATTTTTTCTAGTAAACTCAAAGTGATACAACTCCTATTTATTTTTTCCTTTCAATTATATAATATCCGATAGCCCTGAGAGAATTAGAATTACTATCAAAATCATCAAGAGCTTGCAAGGCATTGTGTACAAGTTTTTTTGCAAATTCTTTGGATTTGTCTAATCCCATTATAGACGGATATGTGCTTTTCCCCCGGGCATTATCAGTGCCTACAGCCTTTCCCATAACAGCAGGATCGCCTTCGATATTAAGAATATCATCAGTAACCTGAAATGCAAGACCTATATTTTTTGCATAAATTTCAAGCTGATCAATCTGCTTCGGACTTCCACCGCCTAATAAGGCACCGGAAAATATTGAAGCTTCAATTAGGGCTCCAGTTTTCAGGGAATGCATATCTTCAAGTTTTTTTAGAGAAAGCAAAGTACCTTCTGATGCTATATCTCTCATCTGCCCCTCTATCATGCCGTTGTGCCCGGTAGCAAATGAAATTTTATGTATAATTTTCAACTGGTTTGATGAATTATTTTTATTAATTAAATTAATTGATGAAAGAATCCGGAAGGCCAAAGAAAGAAGTGCGTCTCCTGCGAGAATAGCTGTAGCCTCGTCAAATGCTTTGTGACACGTAGGCTTTCCTCTTCGCAGATTATCATTGTCCATTGCGGGCAGATCATCATGGATTAGAGAATAAGTGTGGATCATTTCAAGGGCGCAAGCTGCGGGCAAAACATCATCTGCATTTCCTCCCACAGCCTCAGATGCAGCAATACACAGAATAGGCCTTACTCGCTTTCCACCTGCCATAAGAGAATAATGCATTGCTTGAACAATACGGCTGGAACTTGCAGTATTATTCAAAATTTCATTAATAAAAGCATTAACTTTTTTACGCTTTAGAATAAGGTATGAATTCAGATCAAAACTGGATGCCGGATTTTTAATCATCTTTTGATTCATTCTCAGGCATGAAAGGTTCCTCAGCTATATTGCCCTTATTATTATGCAATAAAACACTAATCTTTTTTTCAGTTTCATCCAGTTTTTCAGAACAATGTTTTGAAAGCTTAACGCCTTCTTCAAATTTTTTCATAGCTTTCTCAATGGGCAAATTTCCGGATTCAAGCTCCTGGACTATCTGCTCAAGCTGTTTTAAAGATTTTTCAAAACTTATCTTAGCCATTATATGATTTTCCTTCTACACGACAAATTAAAGAACCTTTAGATAACATTACCTCGAGCGCCTGTCCTGATTTTACTATTTTTGGATCTCTTACAACGACTGCATCAGGAATAGTTCTCGTTATACTATAACCACGCTCCAGTATGGCAATAGGACTTAAATCATTCAGTCTAGAAGCAAAAACAATTGTCATAGAGCGTCTGTTTTGTATATATATATCTATAGATAATAAGAGGTTTTCATTTAATCGTTTAAGCGTTACATTAAGATTGTCGATATATTTATAAGGACTATTTGCATATAAACTCCTGGATACCCATATAAGTTGAGAGCGTTGTTTATCTATAATATTATAAACGGATTTTAATAACCTATTTATATAATCGTCAATTCTTAGTCTGAAATCTTGAATATTTTTTCTTGGATCAACAAGACAATTATTCAGTTCGTTTAAACTACTATTTAACTTATCAATGTTATTATATATTCTTGCGATTAAATTTTTAAACATTTCATCGCATCTATTTTTGAGTTCATTCTTAAGCGGAACAACAAGCTCGGCTGCAGCAGAAGGAGTCGGCGCTCTAAGATCAGCAACAAAATCAGCTATTGTATAATCGGTCTCATGTCCAACAGCAGAAATTACAGGAATTTTTGATGCAAATATAGCTCTTGCAACTTCTTCAGAATTAAATACAGCAAGATCTTCTATAGAGCCGCCACCCCGTGCAAGAATTACCACATCAGCACCGCCATCGAATTGAGCAAGTTTATTTATAATATCAAAAGCTGAAACAATTTCCTGAACAGCACCATCACCTTGAACTTTAACAGGTATAATTTCAATGGGAATATTATAAAAGCGCCGGTAAAGAATATCTATAATATCATGAATTACAGCGCCGGTAGGAGATGTTATTACACAAATTTTATTTGGTAAAAAGGGAAGGGGGCTTTTATATTTATCGTCAAAAAGGCCCTCCCCGGAAAGGCGTATTTTTAGTTTTTCAAAGGCAAGCTGCAAAGCACCAATACCTTTTGGCTCAATATATTCAAATATAATTTGATAATTTCCACGAGGTTCATAAAGATTTATCCTGCCTAATCCAATAATGCTCAAACCATCTTCAAGTATAAACTTTAGTTTTCTGTTCTGGCCACGAAACATCACGGCTTTTATCTGAGCATTTTCATCTTTTAATGTAAAATAAAAATGCCCTGAAACAGGTGTGCTCAAATTCGACATTTCACCTGATATCCATACAAAAGGAAAGCTTTCTTCAAGTAATGTTTTAAGTTCTGATGTTAACTCAGAGACCGTATATATTTTTCTTGCATTCTGGCTCATACAGATAATTACGTTTCATTTTTCAAGTTTCAGCCGTGAATGGCTACGAAATTCGTTAATCCTAAAATAAAATTATCACAGATAAGAAGTTCATTCAATGTTTTTAATCTACAGATTTAGATTAATACTGTGAACGGTCAAAATCTGAGCTTTTTTATTGAGTAGCTTGGATTTAATACTCCGCCCCTTGGGGCGCTTCAAAAAAAAATTACCTTTTGATACCCCGTCCGCTTGCAGCGGGGTAGTTCATTATGTTTTTTTACCACGAAACTCACGAAGAACACAAAGAAATTATAAAAAGCATTAATTCTAATCTTCGTGCCCCTTCGTGTCCTTCGTGGTTTAATTTTTCCTTAGCAACACAGCTATTGATGTTCATGGCCAGCGAAAAATCGCAAGTTATGGCCTTTCGAGGTATAATCCTGACCGTTTCAAAAACAGATTTTTGTGTTTTCTGCTTGAGAGGGTTTTGAATGGCTTTTTAACAACGTCCGATAAGGTATATTATGTAAACTTTTAGTAAAAGGCCGAAAAACAGCGGGAAAGCCGACAAGTACCCCCCCCCTATTTAGAGCCTATTTCAGTAGGCGACTAAACGTGACCCAAAAGGCCAGTTGGAAGGGCACGAACCATGTGTACATGGCCTACTGAAATAGGCTCTTAGTCATTTTGACCGTAGGGGGAAATCTTTAAACTGAGGAGTTTTGATTAATTAATTTTGCGTACCAAGAATATCGCGAACAGCCGGCATAACATATATATTTTCATGCGGCATTTTGCCTAAGAGCTCTGCAAGAATCCTAATTTTTTTCTGCACAGATATATTTTTGTCCATGATAAAAAAATTCTTGCCTTTTACCTTGCAAAACCCGCTTTTCGCCCTAATTCCCGTTTTTCGCAGGTCTTGCTCTGACACCTCAACGTCAAGTTTTTCTGCGAGTTCACAAAGGTTTTTATATAATTGGATCGGTTTCATATGCTATAATAAAAGTTTCCAAAATGAATTATTATACTATAATTTTGATGGTTTAGGAACGTGGACGAATTAACTTCCACAAGTAGGCGCACAGATTTGGGTCGAATTTGTTCGATCTCAGATCACAAAAGTTGATGGAATAGCTTACCTATTTCAATATTTTTGGGATTTGAACCTGGATTTGAGATTTGGCAAAGGCGGCCTGAAGCTGTGATGCATAGTTGTGGAAGTTGTTTCGTCCACGTTCCTTAACTTTACGCACTTTAATATACTTTAGCTCACTTTAGGCACTTATATTCAACAATTACAAAATGTTAAGTCATTTGGGAAACTTTTAGCTATAAAAACTTTTTTGACAGGATTAACAGGATGGTCAGGATATAAAAATATGAATTAGTATATTATTTAAGTTAGTTATTGGTATATCTATAATATTAAACTTTAAATAATCTTACTTCTTGAAAATGACTCAAAATGTGTTATTATATTAAAATAATATGTAATCGTTCATTAGTTAAAAATTCACAGTTTTTTTAAACTGTAAACCGTTAGGAGGTATCATGCAAAATTCTATTCCATATAGCAAACCGCAAACCAATATAATGGTTAATGAATTTATCCGCAGTGTTTACAACTGGATGGCCATTGGTCTCGGGTTGACGGGTTTTGTCGCATTTTATGTATCCAACAGTCAGGCCTTAATTAATATCATATTCGGGAATAAACTTGTATTTTTTGGCCTGATTATAGCCGAACTTGGCCTTGTTTTTTACCTAAGCGCAAGGGTGGAAAAAATACAGGCTTCAACTGCAACAGCTCTGTTCGTTATATATTCCGCATTAAACGGAGCTACTCTTTCTTTTATTTTTCTTGTATATACCAGCTCATCTATAACTTCCACATTCTTTATATGCTCTGCAACTTTTATTACTTGCAGTGTTTATGGAATGATAACCAAACGTGACCTGACCTCACTTGGTGGATTCATGGCAATGGGGCTTATCGGGATTATAATTGCTTCTGTTGTTAACCTTTTTATCAGAAGTTCCGGGATGAGTATGATAATAAGTTATATCGGCGTGTTAGTTTTTGTTGGATTAACCGCCTATGATACACAGAAGCTGAAACACATGGCGCTTTCCCAGCCGGCCGGAGTTGATGCCGGGGTTGTTAGAAAAGGTGCAATTTTAGGGGCACTTTCATTATATCTTGATTTTATCAATCTTTTCCTTATGTTGCTTAGAATACTTGGGGACAGAAGATAATAACTAATTGAAGATTGAAGATTTGTGGAATCGCTTCGCTCTGTCTTTTTGTTATAAAATTAATAGAATACCTTCAATCATAAATCATAGCATGCGTAATTGTTGTTGGCTGAAGTTAGAACCAAGTCCTAAGGAACGTGGACGAAATAACTTCCCCAAGTAGGCGCACAGATTTGGGTCGAATTTGTTCGATCTCAGATCACAAAAGTTGATGGAATAGCTTACCTATTTCAATATTTTTGGGATTTGAGCCTGGATTTGAGATTATTATATCCGCTATCTCCTGACAATAGTTCTCGGTTATTTTTCGGGTAGGCCCCTCTACCATTACACGGCAGAGGGGCTGAGTACCTGAATAACGAACAAGCACCCTTCCCTTCCCTGCTAATTTTTTTTCGACCGCCTTTATTGCCTCAGTAATCCGCTGAACAGATGAAATGTCAGGCTTGTTTTTAACCTCAACGTTGATAAGTACCTGAGGAAACACATTCATAATTTTGACGAGTTCAGACATAGGCTCAAAATTATTTTTTAAAGCCTCTATTAATTTTAAAGCAGTTAGAATACCGTCACCTGTTGTCTGGTGATCCAAAAAAATCATATGGCCAGAATCTTCGCCTCCAAGAACAGCCCCGGAATGAATCATGCCCTCCAAAACATATCGATCTCCAACTTTTGCCTTAATATGTTTAATGCCCATATATTCTAATGCAATACCAAGCCCCATATTGCTCATCACTGTACTGACCACTGTGTTGCTTTTGAGCTGGCCTTTTTTTTTCATGTTTTTTGCACATATGGCAAGAATCTGATCGCCGGTTATAATATTGCCCTTTTCATCAACAGCAATAAGCCTGTCACCATCTCCATCAAAGGCAAGACCAATATCAGCGCGTTTTTCCAAAACGATTTTTTTTAATTCTGAAGTATATTCTGAACCACAATTTTCATTTATATTTTTTCCATCAGGATTATTAAAAAGTGTTTCGACTTCTGCCCCCAGTCTGACAAATAATTCAGAAGCAACCTTGTAAGTTGCTCCATTTGAACAATCAATAATGATTTTCAACCCCTGACAAAAATTTTCTTGCACTTTACTCAAAAGGAAATCTATATAATTTTGTCCTGCATCATCTATTCTATACACTCCACCTGTCATCCGTATATTTCTACAAATTGAAAATATTTCGTCACTCAACAGCATTTTTTCAATTTCAGCCTCTTTTTCATCTGAAAGCTTGAAACCGTCTCTTTTAAATATTTTAATCCCATTATCATAAAATGGATTGTGAGATGCAGAGATAACGATTCCGGCATCAGCATCGGTTGAAGCTGTTATATATGCAATTCCCGGAGTTGGAAGAACACCTGTAAGGTATGCATCTGCACCCATGGAACAAATTCCCGATACCAATGCATATTCCAGCATATAACCGGATATTCTTGTATCTTTTCCTATAATTATCCTTACCCTGCCCTTTTCTCTTCTATTAAAAAAATATGCGACTGCCCTACCGACTTTCATAGCCATTTCAGAAGTTATTGGATATTCATTAGCCAGGCCCCTTATTCCGTCGGTACCAAATAGTTTGTTCATGTTCCAATCCTTTTTGTATTTTCGAGCATCCTTAATATGTATGCTGTCTTCTTTTTTTGGGTCTATCCAGATTTCCCAACACTAATTTAACCCATAATTACTACCAATTGAAGAATACCAGCAGAAAATCAATCGAGTGTAACCAAAATAGAACAAAGTTATTGATTTTCGGGGATGGTTCCCCGCTCTGTGATATATGCGAGATATTGGTGGAATGTGCAAAACGATTCGAACCTCCGGAAAATCC
>JABZFQ010000162.1 GCA_014237365.1 Desulfobacteraceae bacterium
CTGAACCTCTAAACCTGCGAACGCTTACATAAATTCTATGGCCACTTATTATCATAGAGCTGTACAGGATATTAAGAATAACGGTTTTCTTAGCACTGTTACTATAATTACAATAGCTTTGTCTATTCTGATCGTTAGCGCTTTTGCTCTCTTTTTTACAAATGCAAACAACGTAATGAATTACTGGCAAAAGGGTATAAGAATAATGGCATACCTTAAACCAGACATAAGTCAAAAAAACTTCCCGGATATAAAACGCAAAATTCAAGGGATATACGGAGTCCAAGATGTAAACTTTATATCAAAAGAAGAAGCCTTTAAAAGACTTAAAGAACAGATGAAACGGCAATCTTCAATTTTGATGAATTTAAACGAAAACCCGCTTCCTGATGCATTTGAAATCTGCATGATAGCGTCATCACAACGTGGCGAAAAAGTAGAGGAAATAGCGACAAAGATTGAATCGTTGCCTTCAATTGAAGTCGTAGAATATGGTCAGAAATGGTTAGAGCGATTTACGAATATTTTTTATCTCTTCAGGCTGGCAGGATATACAATGGGCGGCATATTCTTTATGGCTGCTGTATTTATTGTGACCAATACTATTCGGCTTGTAATCTACACAAGACGTGAAGAAATTGAAATAATGAGGCTTGTTGGAGCCTCGGAAAAATTTATCAGGGGGCCTTTTTACATCGAAAGTATTATACAGGGAACACTTGGAGGAATTATAGGTATCGCGGTTCTTTTTATCACTTTCAAGTTAATATCCTCAAATCTTGAGCATAGTTTCAAATATGAACTTCTTAATATAAAATTTCTATCTCATGAATTTTACTGCGGAATAATACTGTGTAGCATGTTTGTAGGTTGGTTGGGATGTTATATTTCTCTAAAACAATTTTTAAAAGCTTAATACTTACCGCCATCTTTATCATAACAGCTTTTTATCCTCCTGAAATTTATTGTTCAAATTCCAATGAAGAAGCGAAACATTTAACCAATAAAGATTTTAAAAAAAAAGCGGCAAATATCAACCGCAAAATTGAACAACAAAAGGCTGAGCTTAAGACATTTACTATAAAGGAAAAAAACACTTTAACCAGATTGAATGATGCGGATTTTGCTTTAAACAAGGCAAGAAAAAGTGTTTCAGCAATAAAAAAAGAAATAGCCTGCATTGAAAAAAAGATAAAGGAAACCACTATGTCATATACTGACTTAGTAGAAAAAATTAAAACCAATGAAGAATATGTATCAAAACGATTGGTTGCTCTTTATAAACTATACTGGCTTGGCGAGATAAATGTTCTTGGCTCGGCAGACTCAATGTTCGAATTTTTTCAGAGTGAAAATGCTTTGGAGAGAATTCTTGCCCATGACAAGGACAAACAGGAAAAACTAATTGAAAATAAAGAGAAAGTTAAAATCCTGCTGGACATTATGAATAACAAAAAAAAGGGAAAGATCAATCTCGGGCAGGTATTAATTAAACAAATTAATATTATATCTTTCGAAAAAGAAAAACGCTCTAAGCTCCTTGCCGATATTAGAAATAAAAAATTCCTTGGAATAGCTGCCATTAAATCCTTAAAAAACAGTGCAAATGAGCTTGATCAAACTATAAAGGCTTTAAGTATTGAATTTAAGCAGTTTAAACAAGTTAAAAAAATAAAAACAAAAAACTTTGCCTCATTTAAAGGGTTGCTTAATATGCCGGTCAAAGGTAAAATTATTTCATCTTTTGGTTCTTATAAAAATGCAAAATTCAATGTAAAAAATTTCAGGAGCGGCATTGATATTAAAGCTGACAGAGGAGAGCCGATACATGCCGTATGCGATGGGCTGATAATTTATTCAAGCTGGTTTAAAGGCTATGGCAACATGATTGTCATAGCTCATGAAGAAAATTATTACTCTGTTTATGCACATATTGAAGAACTCTTTAAGACAAAAGGAGATAAAGTAGAAAAAGATGAAGTCGTCGCCACAGTGGGGGATACAGGTTCAATGGTCGGTTCCATGCTTTATTTTGAATTGCGTCATCACGGAAAACCTATGAACCCGCTTGAATGGCTAAATTAATTAAGGAGTAACTAAATGATTATAAAAAAAAGACGATATATTAAACTGTGGCTGGTGCCATTAATTGCAGTTATGTTCTGGGCATTTGAAGCTGGCTTTAACTATAATCTTTCAGCCGACAACGAGGAAACCTACAAGGGCCTTAAATTATTTTCAGATGTAATTGAGCTGGTTGAAAAAAATTATGTTGACCCGGTTGAAACAAAAGAATTAATCGAAAAAGCTATTCAAGGTATGGTTTTCAGCCTTGATCCTCATTCTTCATTACTTCCGCCTGAAGCCTTCGAAGAGTTGCAGATTGACACACATGGTGAGTTCGGAGGTATTGGGATAGTAATAACCATGCAAAAGAAAGTCCTTACCGTCATTTCACCTATCGAAGGCACACCAGCATACAAAGCCGGTATTAAAGCCAGAGATATAATTATTAAAATCAATGGAAAATCAACCAAAGATATGATGCTCTGGGAAGCTGTAAAAATTATGAGAGGGCCCAAAGGAGCTGAAGTTGTTATAACTATAATAAGGAAAGGACTATCAGAACCTGTTGATTTCAAACTTATCAGGGATATTATTCCAATTGAAAGTGTAAGGTCAATAGTTTTAAAACCAGGCTATGGATACATCAGGATCACCAATTTCCAGGACAACACAACAAAAGACCTTGAGCTGGCTTTAAAACAACTTGAATCAGGTGATGTTCCTTTAAAAGGACTTGTTATTGATTTTCGAAACAATCCGGGCGGACTTCTTAATCAGGCTATTGAGGTATCAGACCTGTTCCTTCAAAAGGGTGAAATTGTTTCAATTAAAGGCAGGCTGAAAACGCATACAAAAATTTTCAAAGCACATAAAAACAAAATCAAACGTAATTATCCAATAGTAGTACTTATTAACGGAGGAAGCGCCAGTGCATCGGAAATAGTAGCTGGAGCGCTTCAGGATCATAAAAGAGCTTTGATCCTGGGTACTACATCCTTTGGAAAAGGCTCAGTCCAGACAGTAGAAACATTAAGAGATGGTTACGGTCTTAAATATACAATAGCCAGATATTACACCCCCAACGGACGTTCTATACAGGCACAGGGCATTGTACCTGATATTGAGGTCAAATATACAATTATTAATAATGAAGATGCTGACGAGGGTATGCTGATGCTGAAAGAAAAAGATTTAAAAAATCATCTAAAAGCAGAACCGATAGAAAAAGATAAAATAGAAACAGAATCCGAGGAACAAAAGGATGAAAAAAAGCATCCTTCAATGCATCTTCTTGAAACAAAACACGGGCCACTTAAGCTCGAAGAACTTCAATCAGATAATCAGATTACGCGTGCACTTGAAATCCTTATGGGTTATGAAATTTTTAAAAATATGTAAAAAACGGTTCACGGTTGTCGGTTTACAGTTGTTTTATGCTTTGATCAACCGTAAACTGTAAACTGTGAACCGTAAACTGTTACTAAATATGACTAAAAAATCAGGGAAGAAAAAAAGGACATCCAAAAAGAGCAGCATTCAAAAGACACAACTCAAAAAAGTTGTTAGCGGCCTGTTATTTCTGATAGTTCTGGTTGTATTAGCTGGATTCCTTGCACATCAATTAGTATTGCGCAGATCGTTGATACAATCCTTAGAACCTTCAGTAAAATCATTGGCCGGCAAAAAGAAGGTTCATACACTACCTATTTACGAAATCTATCCGGAAAAGGAAATACATTATAAAAAATCAACAACAAAACCAAAGCCTACATTAACGAAAAAATTGCCAAAGGTGGCAATTATTATTGATGATATAGGATATGATAGAAAAATAGCAGAAAAATTTTTAAACCTTGATGCTGTCCTCACCTTCTCTTTACTGCCTCACAGTTTATTTCAAGACAAAATTGCCAGGAAAGTCCATGCAAAAGGTTTTGAAACCATGCTCCATCTCCCTCTGGAACCACTTGAATACCCCTTGATAGATCCGGGCCCGGGCACGCTTCTTACTTCAATGTCTCCCGATGAGCTTATAATACAGCTCAATAAAAATATAGATGCCATTCCCTTTATCAAAGGAGTTAACAACCACATGGGGTCAAAAATGACCACCAGCTCAACTCAAATCTATCAAATATTTTCTATCCTGAAAAAAAGAAACCTGTTTTTCATTGACAGCCGCACAACATCGAAAAGTCTCTGCAAACCTTCCGCCCGCCTTTTGCAGCTCCCTTTCGCTCAACGAGATGTGTTTATTGATCATATTCGGGAACCTGATTTTATCAGAAAACAAATAAATCTGCTTATCAGTATTGCCGACAAGCACGGTGAAGCAATTGGCATAGCGCATCCACATATAATTACATATAAAATTCTTCGCGAATTACTTCCTGAACTGCAAAAAAAAGTTCAACTTGTCCCTGCATCACAGATCGTGCATATTCCATCATAAGCTGAATTCAGGGGTCGGGGATCAGGGTTCAGGGGCCGGGGTCAGAAGTCAAAAACAGTTTTCAACAAGTTCTGCCAGGTTCTTTTTGTGCCTTTTAAAAAAGAATCTGACAGGATAACAGGATAAACAAAATTTGTAAGCGTTCACGGAACATTGAAATTAGAAATTTGGCCTTCATGCTTTTGTACTGTTCTTCCCAATTTCAAATTTTCAAGTTTCAAGCCGTGAACTGCTACAATAATTTAAATCCTGAATATCTTGTAAATCCTGTCCAAAAAAATAATATTTAAAAGCGCTAAAGTGTTATAACGATTCAATAAAACATACAAAATTCCATTTTTATTGTTAACATTTTTTATGTGTGGTATTTAAACGGAAAATCATATAATTACTTGTTATGTTCCAAAACCGTTGAGTGAACTCGAATTGAAGGATAAAGCATGAATCACAAGGTTATCTATAAAAACAGCCAAGAAGAAGTAACAAGCCTTTTTAAATCTGTTTTCACCTCATCTGAAGGAGAGAAAGAAGGTAGGCTGATTGGAAATCTTGCCTCAGAACTATCTTCAGGAATCGACAATCAAGAAATAATGTGTTTCGGAACATATGAAGAAGAATCAATCATTGGATCGATTTTCTTTACTCGTCTTCGATTTAACGACTCCATCAATATTTACATGCTTGCTCCAGTTGCAGTTAGCACCAAGCATCAGGGGAAAGGCATCGGACAGGCTACTAATCAATTATGGACTTAATGAGCTGAAAAATCGATCTGTGGCTGTGGCTATCACATATGGCGATCCATCCTTCTAGTCAAAGGTAGGGTTTCAAGCTCTGTCAGAAAATGTCATCCAGGCTCCATTGAAGCTTTCGATGCCAGAAGGTTGGCTTGGTCGGTCCTTAACGGGAAAACCAATTCAAACTATCAATGGCCGTCCAACATGCGTTGAGGAATTCAATGATCCTGCTTATTGGTAATCACAAGAACATAACAATCACATGCACTCGGACAGCAAAAAGTGCCGCTCGTTCCTCGCTCTGCTTTTTGCTGCCGGTGATGTGAAGCGTTATTGCCTGAAGGGAAACATCATGGTTAGATTACAAGGTAACTGCTTGAATTTATAGGGTTTCGTTAATTTGCATCAAAATTAGTATTTCTAATAATTTCAATTGGTTGCGATCTAATGTAACAAAGTAGAATTAAAGTTAATACTCGAGATTGCTGTTCAAGAAAAGCTTTTGAGAATCTTTGAATTGGGAAAAATAGAAAAACAATTGTCACTACACAAA
>JABZFQ010000234.1 GCA_014237365.1 Desulfobacteraceae bacterium
GTCCAGTATTGAGTAGAAATTTTTTTTAAATTTAAGCATTACTTTTAGATACAGTGGATAGTGGTGGTCACCACGGAACTTAAACACTCAAAATTACCTACTGAAATAGGCTCTTAATAGGCAAACAGAATGTTAGGAGAATACCTATGAGTAATGTCAAAGGAAAAGGAGAGGAAATCTATGAGTAAGATCAAAAAAAAAGGTGAAATTTCTCTTTTAGAAGGAACTATGAAAGGTGGTTCCCCAGAATCTATTAGCAAGTCACAGACCCAAGGGGTGGAACCGACAGAGGGCGAAGAGGTAGAAAAAATCAGAGATATTCTTTTTGGCACCCAAATGCGGGATTATGAAAAAAAGGTTGCTCTTATTGATGAACGCGTGCGCAGAGAAGTAATCAACTTGAAGGATGAGACCAGGATACGTTTAGACTCGGTGGAGAACTATATTAAGAAAGAGGTGGAGTCATTGATTGATCGGCTAAAAGCCGAACATGATCAACGGGAGGAATCGGTAAAAGAACTTTTAAATGAAATGAAAGGCTTAAATAAAGCCTTTGAAAAAAAGATCGACCAATTGGATGATCAACTAAGCAAAAGCTCGAGAGATCTTCGTCAACAAATTTTGAATCAATCCAAAAGCCTCTCCGATGAAATTTTACATAAATATGAAGAGCTGTTAACATCCGTTGAACAAACAGCCCAAGAACTTCGTACCGACAAAGTCAATCGTTCCACTCTCTCAAAGCACTTTGTGGAAATAGCTATGCGCCTTAGCGATGAGACGGCTATGAAATTAGGCATTGATTCAAAAGATATAAAAAATGAGTGACCCACACACACCAAACAACTCTAAGGGCTTACCAAAAGATGACACTCCCGATGATCAACTGGCCGAAATCCGTAGTCTGATAATCGGTCCAAATCAAGCCCAACTCGGTAAATTGCAAGAGCGATTGGATAATCCTGAACTTTTTGCACGGGATATTAGCCGAGTTCTGCCTGAGGCGGTTATTTTACGGTCATCTCAAGACAAAAAACTCGCTACAGCTTTAATGTCCACTATAGAAGAGGTTGTCAGATCCTCCATTAAAAAAGACAGGGGAACCCTTGTGGGCGCTCTTTTTCCTGTGATGGGACCAGCTATCAGAAAAGCCGTTACTGAAACATTTACGAAGATGCTTCAATCGCTCAATCAGGCCCTTGAGAAGAGCCTTTCCTTGGATGGCTTAAAGTGGAGACTGGAGGCTATTCGGACGGGAAAAACATTTGCTGAAGTTGTCCTTCTTCACAGCCTTGTTTACCGGGTTGAACAGGTCTTCCTTATACACAAAGAAACCGGCTTATTGCTTCAGCATGTAGCAGGGGAAGAGGTAGCCTTTCGAGACGCAGACATGATTTCCGGCATGTTGACAGCCATTCAAGATTTTGTTCGGGACTCCTTTGGCATGCAAAAAAGTGAGGATGAGATCGAAACCATACAAATAGGAGAACTTACCATTTGGGTCACACAAGGTCCTGAGTTAATACTGCCAGCAGCTATTCGGGGAACCGCTCCGGAAGAGTTAAAATTGGTTTTCCAGGAGGCACTTGAAAACATTCATCTTGAACAGAGTGACACACTTGAATCTTTCGATGGAGATACAGCTCCTTTTGAAACGAGCAGACATTACCTTAAAATCTGCCTTCAGGCCCAGTATAAGACAAAGAAACAAAAACTCTCCCCCTTTTTATGGATATTATTGGGGGCTATAATCATTGCTCTGGGAAGCTGGGGATTTTGCTCTGCCCGAAACCATCTCCGTTGGGCAAATTATCTGAAAAAGATAAACTCTGAGAGGGGGGTTATAGTAACTGACGCAGGGAAACGTGACGGTAAATATTTCATTTCCGGCCTCCGTGATCCATTAGCAACTGACCCAATGGCGGTATTGCCGGATTCAAAATTTGATTCCGAGAATGTAATAAGCCATTGGGAACCTTACTACGCATTGCATCCTGAATTTATCATTGCTCGAGCGAAGATAATACTGAACCCTCCTGAAACAGTGCGGCTGGAGCTTATAAATAATGTTCTCCATGCCACAGGTTCCGCTTCTCACCAATGGATTGCTGAGGCTTACAAAATTGCACGAGTCATTCCAGGTATCGCACAATTCCATGAAAAAAATCTCATAGATACAGATATAAGTCACCTAACCACTATTAAAAATTGGATTGAAAATCAAAGGCTTCGTTTTGCGGTGAATAGCATCAACCCTGTACCGGGGCAAAACGATACATTGCGAACATTGGCAAAAGAAATTCGAAAACTTCAAGCTCTTACCCAGTTTTTGGACAAGCGTTTCTATATCAAAATTATAGGCCATACGGACCAGAGCGGGTCTGAAAAGAAGAATCTAGCTCTGAGCCAGGAGCGTGCAAATTTTGTTGCCTCTGTACTGATAATCGAAGGGCTTAAGGGAATCAATTATAAAGCTGTTGGTGTTGGTAGCAGTGAATCTTTGTGCGAGGAAATGGCGGAAAAACACAGAGAATTTAACCGCGGGGTATCGTTTAATATAATTCTTACTGATAGACCAACCACAAAAGGAGACTAGGTATGATCCAGAAAAAAATATGTATGGTGGGTGCTTTTGCTGTGGGTAAAACAACTCTCGTGACGCGCTTTGTTCAGAGCATTTTCTCCGATAAGTACCTTACCACCGTGGGAGTAAAGATTGATAAAAAATCAATAGCGCTTGGAGATCGGGACGTAAATCTCATTTTGTGGGATCTTGCTGGGGATGATAGTTTTAATAAGGTGCGGATGTCTTATTTGCGCGGAGCGTCAGGGTATTTGTTGGTGGTCGACGGAACCCGCCCCATCACCTTGGATACGGCCATTGGTCTTCAAAAAAGCGTAGATGAGTTTTTCGGCAAAGGACTTCCCTTCGTGCTTCTATTGAACAAAACGGACCTTACTAATGAGTGGAAGTTGGAAGAAGAAACAATTGGGGCGCTTTTAGAGAAAAGATGGATTATGATGAAAACCTGCGCAAAAACAGGTGAAGGAGTTGAAGAAGCCTTTCTAACTCTTACACGGATAATGTTAGGGGGGTAGGGATCAATTATTTGCCCCTCCACACCAAGACATAAATGTATAATTGAGAGGTGAACAGAAATGACTGAGCTGGACATAACCGGTCTCTTTGCAGCCTTGGATATAGTCGTCATGGAGCACATAGGTGATGGCTCTATTCAAGTAATCGGGACAATACCAGATTGGTTCAGGCAGCTTTACCCGAATGTCGACATGGAAATCGGCAGACTAAGGCTGGAAGAAGAATTTTCTTTTTTTGAACTATTTTTGGATGAGGCAGAAGATTTTTGGATGAAAAACGAAACAGGGCGGTTGACCTCAGAGGTATGGACTGAAACTGACTCATCGGGGAATGAATGTACCCTTGAGGCCTTGGCAGTCTGTTTCAGGGGAAAAAATATCTTGCTGATTGAGTCGCTCGGGGCTTCCTTTAAAAAAAGACATGCCTTTTTCCAAAAAGCAAAGGAAACGCTTTTAGACAAAGAAGTTCTGGAGCAGATGATTATTGAGCGCACTGCCAATCTTCGTAATACAATGGAAGATTTGAGAAAAGCACTTGATGCGATCGTCCATGTATTAGCTTTAACAGTCGAAGTTAGGGATCCTTACACAGCGGGTCATCAAAGGAGGGTGGCGAATCTGGCTCGCGCTATTGCTACGGAGATGGGCCTATTAGAAGAGGTGGCTGAGTCAATTTACATGGGGGGAGTAATTCATGATCTTGGTAAGATTTCTGTACCGGTAGAGCTTCTTAGTAAACCCAGCCGATTAAGCGAAAATGAATTCAATCTTATTAAGGACCATCCACAAGTCGGCTATAATATTCTGAAGAATATAAAGTTTCCATGGGATATCGCTCGAATGGTGCTTCAACATCACGAAAAAATGGATGGTTCTGGGTATCCTCAAGGTCTATCTGGTGAAGACATCTTCTTAGAGGCAAGGATTTTAACGATAGCTGATATTGTAGAGGCTATGGCCTCTCACCGGCCATACAGGCCTGCCCTTGGTATTGATAAAGCCTTAGAAGAGATCTCAATTAATAAAGGTAAATTTTATGACACTGAGGCAGCAAATGCGTGTTTGAGGGTTTTTAAAGATAAGGAGTTTGAATTTAAATAGGATAGATAAGGAACGTGGACGAAATAACTTCCCCAAGTAGGCGCACAGATTTGGGTCGAATTTGTTTGATCTCAGATCACAAAAGTTGATGGAATAGCGAGCTATTTCAATATTTTTGTGATTTGAAAGCAAAAACCGAACCGATTAAAAGATAGGGCACCATACTGGTTATTGAAGATGGAGAAACGGTTATGAAGGTAACCCTGAAAATATTAGAAAAGCTGGGTTACAGTGTCCTGGAGGCCAAAACAGGGCAGGAGGCCATTAACGTTAAAACCTTTGACGATGACATTGATTTTGCAATACTTGACATTCTTTTGCCTGATATGAGCAGTGATGCTATCTATCCGTTTCTCATGGAAGCTCGCCCCGATATCTGAAGGTGATTTATATGTCAGGATACACGGACAACGCAATTGTTCATCACGGTGTTCTGGAGCCGAGGCTGAATTTCTTTGAAAAGCCTTTTACACCGGAAGATCTGGCGCGGGAGGCGCTAGAAAGTGAAAATTGAAGGGACCGTGACAGAGAAAGTGAAATTTAATGAATATTTTCAAGATGTTACGATCTAATACGACAAAGTAGAACTAATGAATGATAAGATAGAAACGCTATCGAAAGCCGCTTTGTGGGATGCTGCAAAGCATTTCCTGATTATTTTCTTGTCTTTGGTGGTACTAATAGGCGGTATCACAATGTTGGTTTATTACACAGAAGTCAATAGTAACAAGTCTATCAGTGAGGCTCGTGAGGCTAACATTGTATCCCTGCTAATGCAAGTAATTACAAGTGATTTCAAATCAGTGGTGTCAGACCTGATGATCTTATCTGAGAAGAATGAGCTAACAACCATGCTTGAAAGCGGTGAAGTCGTTCATCGTAGGGCTTTAGCCGAAGAGTTCCTCTCTTATTCTAAAAGAAAGCATCTCTACGACCAGATACGTTTTCTGGACGAAACGGGCATGGAAGTTGTGAGGATCAATTTTAATGCCGGCAAACCTGCAATCGTGCGGGAAAATAAACTTCAATCTAAAGGTAAGCGTTATTATTTCAAAGACGCCTTTCAGCTTGAGCGGGGAGAAGTTTTTGTATCACCACTCGATCTCAATATTGAAAGAGGAAAGATCGAGCAGCCGCTGAAACCGATGATCCGTTTTGGAACACCAGTTTTCGACAGCCATGGCCGAAAGCGGGGGATCGTACTTCTGAACTATTTTGGTGCGAAAATGATCCGCGGTCTTGAAAGAGCACATGTCAGCTCCCAGGGCCAGCTGATGTTGCTTAATCGCGATGGATTCCTGCTTAAAGGCCCGATGCCCGAACATGAATGGGGATTTATGTATGAAGATAGGAGCGATCGGACATTCGGAAAAGCCTTTCCCGAGGCGTGGCATCGTATCTCTGACGCCGAATCAAGACAATTCTATGATGCAGATGGTTTGTTCACGTTTACAACTGTGCATCCTCTCTCAGAAGCCCAGAAATCAAGCACTGGCTCGGGCAAAGCGTTTGAGGCCAGCGCTGCCCAGCTCACAAGTAAAGATTATTTCTGGAAGATCGTATCTCGGGTATCGCCGGATATTCTGAAGGCCGCGTCGCAGAGAGTTTTAGGCGCACTTCTTATACTTAATGCGGTTCTGATGATATTATTGGCAACTGGCTCCTTGTTCGTGACACGCGCAAGTGTAAGGCGCAAGCAGGCCGAGGAGCAATTGCAAAAGGCCAAAAAAGCAGCCGAGACTGCCACCAGTGCCAAGAGCGAATTTCTGGCCAACATGAGCCACGAGCTGCGTACCCCCCTCAATGCCATTATCGGCTTTTCGGAAATCCTCTGGGACCAAACCTTTGGCGAACTGAATGAGAAACAAACAAAGTACGTCAACAATGTGCTCGTCAGTGGCCGTCACCTGCTCCAACTGATTAACGATATCCTGGACCTTTCCAAGGTGGAGGCTGGCAAGATGGAATTTGAACCATCCAGGGTGAACATAAAGGATCTGCTTGAAAACAGCCTGATTATGATCAAGGAAAAGACCATGAAGCATGGGATCAGGCTCAACTTGCACATACCTCAGAAGCTAATGGATTTCAAGATATCAGCAGATAAACGTAAGCTAAAGCAGATTATGTTCAATCTTTTATCCAATGCGGTGAAATTTACTCCCGACGGCGGAGTGATCACGACAACTGTTCGGCGTGAGGGTAAAGATCTTATCACCAGTGTTGCAGACAGTGGAATAGGCATCGAACCCGAGGATCAGGAACGAGTCTTTGGCGAATTCGAGCAACTGGACTCAACGTATGCCCGCCAGCAACAAGGGACCGGCCTGGGGCTGGCGCTTACCCGCAGACTGGTCGAGCTGCACGGCGGTCGCATCTGGGTGGAAAGTAAAGGCGAGGGCAAAGGCAGCACCTTTACCTTTGTGATTCCTATTGAGGCTTTGGAGCGGGTTAGCGAAGTCTCCATCGAGCCGGAAGAACCTTTACCTTCCCGACCAGACATGGACGATTCCCGGCCACTGGTCCTGGTCGTGGAAGACGACCGCCAGGCAGGTGAGCTGATCAGTCACTATCTATCCGAAGCAGACTATGCAGTAGCTCATGCCTTTGATGGGGAGCAGGCGATTCAAATGGCGCGGGAACTGAGACCTTATGCGATCACCCTGGACATTGTTCTGCCGAAGAAAGACGGCTGGGAGGTGCTGGTAGAACTGAAATCCCTACCTGAGGTGAAAGATATCCCTGTAGTCATCCTGTCGGTGGTTGAAAACCGACCGTTTGGCCTAAATTTGGGGGCCGTGGAATACTTTGTGAAGCCCGTGAACAAGGAGCAGCTCATCAAGGCAGTGCGCAATGTGATAGCTAAGACTGCGAGAGAGCCCAAGGCCATGACCATGCTTGTGGTTGATGACGAGCCCCAGACCGTTGAAATGCTGACTAGTCACCTTCTGGCCGAGGGATTTACTGTTCTGCAGGCCTACGGTGGTAAGCAAGGCATAGACCTTGCCATTGAGAAGCAACCCGATGCCATTATTCTCGACTTGATGATGCCTGAGGTGAGCGGGTTCGATGTAGTGCAGCGGTTGCAGGCGCATCCTGAAGCCAGGAAGATTCCGATCCTGATTTTTACCGCCAAACATCTCACCGCAGAGGATCGACAACAACTCACCAGTCACGTTCAGGCGATCTCCTTGAAGTCAGGTTCGGGCAAAGAAAACTTACTTCGGGCGCTTGAGAAGTTTGGAAAGACGAAACGTGAAACATAAAACTGAGGAGACTGTGAAATGGCGGGTGAAAAGATACTGATCGTCGAGGACAATTCGATGAACCTGGAGCTGGCAACGGACCTGCTGGAAGCGGCGGGTTACTTTGTTATCCAGGCTAGGTCGGCTGAGGAGGGCTTAAAGTTGGCGAGTGCCGATTCTCCCGATCTCATTCTCATGGACATCGGCCTGCCAGGCATGGACGGGCTGAAGGCAACCAGAGTGTTGAAACAGGACTTAGCGATAACAGACATTCCTGTCATTGCTCTGACGGCTCACGCGATGCAGGGAGATGAAGAAAAAGCGCTGGCATCAGGCTGTACCGGCTACATTACTAAGCCTATCGACACTAGAACATTTTCCAAGACGGTTTTTCAGTTCATTGATTCTGCCAGGAGATTAACGGGGATGAAAATCCTTATTGTAGATGATTTGGAGGTAAACCTTGAGTTGCTTGAAGCCAGGCTGGAGGGAAACGGCTATGACGTAACAATTGCCAGGAACGGAATAGAGGCACTGGAGATCTTGAAAACAGACTCATTCGACATGATAATTTCTGACATTCTCATGCCCAAGATGGATGGCTACCAGCTATGCAGGGAGTGTAAAAAGGACAACGCGCTGAGAAAGATACCTTTTGTATTCTACACCGCGACCTACAGAGACAAGAAGGACGAGGAGTTTGCTTTGAGCTTGGGTGCTGAGAGGTTTATTGTGAAGCCGACAGGAAATAAGAGCTTTATGGAGATAATAGAGGGAGTATTAAAGAATCATAAAAAAGGCCTTCTGACTTTTTCTGAAATCCCGGTAGAAGAAGAGGACATCTATTTGAAGGAGTACAATGAGCGGTTGATAAACAAACTCGAAAAGAAAATGCTGGATCTGGAAAGAGAAATCAACCAGCGCAAGCTGACAGAGGAGAAGTTGCAATTCGAGAGAAACAAAGTTGTCAATATTTTGGAATCCATGGCAGATGGAATTTACATAGTCAACCGGCAATATGACATCGAATACGCAAATCCGGTACTCAAGAAAGAATTTGGCGCGGCAGAAGGCAAGTGTTACGAGTATTTACACGACCGGAAAGAAGCCTGTCCCTGGTGCAAAAACCAGGAAGTATTTGCAGGTAAAACCGTTCGTTGGGAATGGTATTCTTTCAAAAATCAGAAGACGTATGATCTCATTGATACACCCTTGAAAAATTCTGATGGCAGCATATCGAAACTGGAGATATTTCGCGATGTTACAGATAGGAAACAAGCGAAAGAAGCGCTACAGGAGAGCGAGAGAAGACTTAAACAAGCCGTTGAGGGAATTTCGATTCCGACTTTTATCATTGACAATAATCACAAGCTCACACACTGGAACAAGGCTTGTGAGAGCTTGACCGGTTTTTCTGCTTCTGAAGTGGTGGGCACAAAAAAACAATGGCTTGCTTTCTATTCGGAAGAAAGACCAATTATGGCTGATTTTATAGTGAATGGAGTGACAGAGGAAAAAATAGCCAGCTATTATAAGGTTGTTAACTATAATAAATCTGTTCTAATTGAAGGAGCGTATGAAGGTGAAGATTTTTATCCTGCTTTGGGGGAAAAAGGCAAATGGCTTTTCTTTACTGCAGCGCCATTGAGAGACCAACAGAGAAAAATTGTTGGAGCGATACAAACTTTTCAGGATATTACCGAACGAAGAAGTATTGAGGCCCAACTCCGCCAGTCCCAGAAGATGGAAGCCATCGGCATTCTGGCCGGCGGCGTTGCCCATGACTTCAACAACCTGCTGACCGTCATTATCGGTAATGCCCAGCTTGCATTGATGAAGATCATCAAGGATGAATCCTTACGTAAGGAAATAGAAGAGATCAAGAAAGCCGGGGAAAAAGCAGCCTCTTTGACCCGCCAGCTTCTTGCCTTCAGCCGCAAGCAGATTGTCCAGCCCAGAATCCTGGATATTAATGAATTATTAACAGATATAGAAAAGATGCTTGGCCGCCTTATTGGAGAGAATATTGAGTTGTTAACAATTCCGGCCCCTGCATTATGGCGGGTAGAAATAGACCCCGGCCAGATTGAGCAGGTGATCATGAACCTTGCGATAAATGCCAAAGATGCCATGTCCACCTGCGCCGACAGCGCGGCAGGCAGGCCACCGGGGGGAAAGCTCATTATTGAGACAGCCAACGCTGATCTGGATAAAAACTATTTTCGCGAGCGCGATATTCATGAAGAAAAGCCAGGCCATTATGTGATGCTGTCTATAAGCGATACGGGCTGCGGGATGGATAAAAAAACCAGGGAACATATCTTCGAGCCTTTTTTTACCACAAAGGAAGTCGGCAAGGGCACCGGATTGGGTCTGTCCACTGTATACGGCATTGTCAAACAAAATAATGGCTTTATCTGGGTCTACAGCGAGCCCGGAAAAGGGACAACATTCAA
>JABZFQ010000228.1 GCA_014237365.1 Desulfobacteraceae bacterium
AGTCAAATTACCACCACCAGAGGTGGTGGCTTGTTTTAATTGTCCTAAAAGGTACCCTGTTACTTGTTTACTTGAACAGGCTTAGTTGCTTCTGTTCAATCTCTTTTTCTTTCCGCTCCTGCCACTTTACATACTCTCTTATCTGCTTTTCATTCAGGCCGACTGTACTAACACAATATCCTCGACTCCATAAATGCCGCCCCCAATATCGTTTTCCCAATCTCTCGTATCGTTGGAACAGCCGTAATGCTAATTTCCCCTTCAAAAAACCCATTATTGACGAAACAGAATATTTCGGCGGAATTGACATCACAAGATGAATATGATCCTCTTGAATATTTAATTCCAGCACCTCAACTAAATCTTTCTGGCCGCAAAGGCTATATATTTGACCCTTTGTATATTCTTTTATCTCATCTTTGAATATCCTGTATCTATACTTTGGGCAACAAATAATGTGATATTTGCATTCATAGATTGTGTGTGATAACTTTTTAAATCGCTTACTCATTATATGCCTCCTTATTTCCCGGATACCTTTCAGGACTTCAGTTTAAACCGATTAATTAAGTATAATAAAAGATGCTATTGCTTCAAAGCGTGCCGAATTTGGTATAGTCTACGGGCGACGTAGCATTGGAAAAAGCTCCTTATTAATGAAAGCAGTGTCACGAAAAGGAGATTTGTATTTTGAGGCGCTTCAAAATGTTTCTTTAAAAAAGCAAATTGATCATTTTTTATATCAACTGGCTGAACAAACAAAAACACCACGAAGTGTTGCCGGAAACTGGCGCGAAGTTTTTGATATCGTGACGTATCATACAAAAACAAATCGCCATTATGTTGTCTTTGATGAATTCCCCTGGATGGCTTCAGGAAGAAGTGAACTTGTATCCCTTTTGAAATATTACTGGGATAATCACTGGAAAAAGAATCCTGACTTAACGCTGGTTATATGTGGATCAATTGCCAGTTTTATGCTGAAACATATTGTCCATTCAAAAGCGCTACACAATAGAAAGACATTTGAAATCAAGCTGCCGCCTCTGACCGCATCAGAAGCCAAACTCTTTTTTAAAAACCTTCGTTCAGATTTTGAAATAGCCAGATTTTTAATGGTTTTTGGCGGAATCCCAAAATATATGGAGCAAATTGATCCACGACTATCATTTTCAGACAACGTGGACAGATTGTGTTTTCAAAAGAATGGTTTTTTTGTAAATGAATTTGAGACCATATTTAAAGAGCAGTTTAAAGTAGTCAAAAATTATGAGAGTATAGTGAAAGTTCTCTCTCAAAAGAATTGCTCAAAAGAAGAAATTGGGAAACATTTAAAAATCTCTTCAGGAGGCGGGCTTACCAGCTATATTAATAATCTGGAACAGGCCGATTTTATAAAAGTATTTACTCCAAAAGCGCCGTTTGGCGCAAGTGGAAAAAAACAAAAAAACTTGTTTTATGGGATGAATGGTTACAATTTTATTTCAATTATATTGAGCCGAACAGGAATATTATCGAACTTAATACTGAGCCTGGGTTGTTTGATAAAGTTGCCGGACAAAGCCTAAATAATTATTTCGGGCTGGCTTTTGAAAAACTGTGTATGAAAAATCTACTGAATATTTTTAAGAATATCGGTTATGATATACATCAAATTATCGGTTTCGGGCCATTTTTCAGACAGCGAAAAAGAAATAAAAGCCATGATGAAGGTTTGCAGATAGACATTTTAGTCCATAAAAAAGGGCAAATCTTAACATTAATTGAGTGTAAATATTCGATAACACCAATCAGTACATCAATAATTCCTGAAATAGAGCGAAAAATAAAATTTCTGAAAGCTCCCCGTCACTTTACAATAGAGCGAATTCTAATTTCAGGCGGAGAAGTTACAGCAAATCTTCAGAAAAGCGATTATTTCCATCATATAGTTGGCATGGAAACGCTCTTTTAATCTGCGCCAACTGTTAGGGTACGAGCTATTTCGTCCACGTTCCTAGTCCAGGATCGCAACAATTTCGCCGGTTCTTTCAGTATGATATCCGCCTAATGCTTCAACCCGCTTTTTAAATTTTGCAGTGTTTATGGTTTCAAGCAAAATACGGATATTTTTTGACTCAAAATGTTCTTTTGGAATTACAAGATCATACTGTTCTGTGACAACAGGTATAAAATTCAGATTAAGCGCTTTTGCAGCAGCATAAATTCCCAAACCCACATCTGCTGCTCGGCTGAGCACTGCCACTGCCACAGACATGTGAGTATATTCCTCATTTTCATATCCCCTTATTGCTCGTGGTTCAATGCCGAGCTGTTGCAACCTGTAATCAAGAAGGATCCTTGTTCCCGATCCAGCCTGTCTGTTTATGAATGCAATATCGTCCCGGCTAAGATCTTCTATCCCTTTTATTTTCCTGGGATTGCCGGGAGCTACAATCAACCCCTGGTCCCTGAATACAAAATTGACAAGCCTTATGCTGATATTCGGCAAATATTTTTTTATGTATGATATGTTATAAGAACCGTTTTCAGTGTTTAGAAGATGTGAGCCGGCCAGGTGACATACTCCCTTTTTTATCGCCATCAATCCGCCCATACTGCCAACGTTGCTTGAAGAAAATGTAATGCTGCTGTGTTTTGACCTGATCTGATCAGCCAGGATGTCAAGTGAATTGTCATGACTTCCAACTGCGACGATTGTATTTTTTATAAAGGACAAGGGGCGTAAAAGTTCTGCATCAACATTTTCATAAGTATTTAATCCTTCTATATGATTTGGAATACGAATGATACCATCTGCTCTGGTTAAGGTGGTTATGCAACCCGCACCTCTTGGCAAAGGAGTTGCTACAATCCTGTCACCAACAACACCAAGCTTTACGCGTAAGAATTCTTCTACCCCAAGCTTTGAGGCAATTTTTCGTGTAAGTTCTACTTGTACTTTTTTTCGTTCATTGTCAGGTTGTTCGAGCATTCTGCAAATCAAAGGTTTGACAAATTGTTCAAATGCCACGATTGCTGATACCTGATATCCCGGCATGCCAAATACAGGCTTGTTATTTGCTGAGCCTATTATTATTGGTTTTCCGGGCATTATTGTTACGCCATGGATATGTACTTCCCCAAGATCGTTGATTATGCTTTTTGCATAATCTTCTGATCCAGCGGACGATCCTCCTATAATAAGGACAATATCAAAGTCGCTATTTACAGCATCATAAACAGCGGCCTTTATTTTTTCCATATCATCTTTGATTATTTCATGTGTTATAAAAGAACCACCGCAGGTTTCAATAAGTTTGCCAAGGACAAACGAATTTGTTTCAAGAGCCTGACCTGGCTTAATATCTTTAATTACAGCATTTCGCCAGTCAACAAGTTCTGATCCTGTCGGAATAATAAGCACTTTTGGTTTTTTCTTTACTGGAACTGAAAATATGCCTCCGGATAACAGCGCTCCCAAACAATAGGGGGTAATAACATGGTTTCGGGGGAACAACAGTTCTGTTGCTACTATATCTTCTCCCATCTTGCGGACGTTTTGCCAGGGGTATGCCGGTGCTTCGATTTCCAGACTGTTTTTATCTATAACATTTATATGTTCAACCATAATAACTGCATTTGTATTTTCGGGAAGCATATTTCCGGTATTGACAAAGAATGCATTTTCCCCGACTGCGAGTTCCATTGGACTTAATTCGTTTGCTCCAAATGTATTTTCAGCTTTGACTGCAATCCCATCCATAGCGGATGCGTGAAAATGAGGTGATGAAAGCTTTGCCGTTACAGGTTCTGCAAGCACCCTTCCCACTGAATCGGGGGCCGGAACAAATTCACTCGGAAAAATTTTATCTGAAGAAAAAAGATCAAAAAGGATTTCACGTGCCTCTTTCAGAGTTTTCATGTTTAAATATATGTTGCGGCTGTTGTTCATTTTTTATACCGGAATAACCCAAACCTTTGAGCCTTTATCCAGTCCCTCCGTATTTATTCCTATCTTGATGAGGCCGTCAGCCTTTGTTAGATTGCTTATGAGACCTGACTTGCCAAGAACCGGTTCAGCCCACTTAATACCGTTTTTTTCAATCAGCCTGACACGCATATAATCTATCCGTCCCTGAGCGGATGATATGTTTCTGCTAAGCAGTGCGGGTATTCTTAATACCTTTTTATACTTTGAAGAAAGACCGCTTATTTTTTCAATAAATGGCCGAATGACAATTTCAAATACTATCATAGCTGATACAGCATGGCCTGGCAAACCCCATATAGCCTTATCACCTGTCTTGGCCAAAATTGTCGGCTTGCCAGGGCTTATGGAAATTCCATGGACCATAATATCTGAACCAGGCAAAGAGGAAAGTATTTCTATTGTCAAATCCCGTGTTCCAACGGAACTGCCCCCTGAAATCAAAACCATATCCGAATGAGCAATTGCAATAGAACACTTCTCTAAAAGAGCGTCAAAATCGTCCCCAACGATTCCATAAGTAACAGGGATTCCACCTGCTTTTTGTACCTGGCTTGATAGAGTATAAGTATTTATATCGCGAATCCGGCCTTTGTCAGGCATATTATTTATTGGTACTATTTCATCTCCAGTAGAAATAATACCGATAACCGGTTTTTTATATACTTTTACTGAATCCTTGCCTAAAGCGGCAAGTAATCCTGTTTCCTGAGGCCTCAGTCTCTGCCCACACGAGAGTAAATTAGCTCCTTTTTTAATATCTTCTCCTATTGCTAATACATGCTGACCAGGGGCAACACTTTTGTATATTTCTATAGTTGTTTTATCTATAATTTCCGTATATTCAACCATTATAACGCTGTCTGAACCATGGGGCAACATTCCTCCTGTAGAAATTTTAGCAGCCTCGCCGGAACCTATTGAAAAGCCAGCAGGTTTACCCATATCAATTGTACCTTTGACTGTCAGATATGCTGGATTTTCTTCAGTTGCGCCAAAGGTAGATGAAGCTTTAACTGCATAGCCATCCATAGTAGAACGAGCAAAATCAGGCAGGTTAATGTCAGAAACAATGTCAACAGCAAGGATTCTTTCAAACGCTTCATGCAACTCAATAAATTCAGTCCCGACATTGGGAAAGGCAGCAGAATATTTGAGTGTGTGCTCTAAATCGGTTACTTTGAAAAACTCTTTCATAATACGTTTTTTTATATTATAGACTTTCAGATAAATAATTTCACTGCGTTATCAGTCAAAATCTTCGACGATGTACACATAAACACGACTTACTCAGATTTTTCCTTAGGAACGTGGACGAATTAACTTCCACAAGTAGGCGCACAGATTTGGGTCAGATTTGTTCGATTTAAGATCACAAAAGTTGATGGAATAGCTTACCTATTTCAATATTTTTGTGATTTGAGATCGGGCAAAAATGGCCTGAAGCTGTGATGCATAGTTGGGGAAGTTATTTCGTCCCCGTTCCTTATAGCCTTATGAAATGAATTGAGTGTAACCAAAATAGACCAAAGTTATTGATTTTCGGGGATGGTTCCCCGCTCTGTAATATATGCGAAATATTGGTGGAATGTGCAAAACGATTCGAACCTCCGGAAAATCCGGCCCAATGTATTCGGCAATATCCCGTAGGAGCAGGCCCCTGTGCCTGCCCTGATAATATGCAACCACAGGACGAAAGCGCAACCACAGGCGCGTTGCCCCTACGTTATTTGAAAACGAATTGTATCACATAATAAGGCGGCCTGAAGCTGTGATGCATAGTTGTGGAAGTTGTTTCGTCCACATTCCTTACACTCAAATGAATTATCTGAAAGGCTATAGATTAGAGCTCGGTCAAAAATAAGTTGGTAGAATTTGCGCCCAAATTTGCCGTAGATTTCATTGATCTGATTGAGCAAAACCGCAGGAATAGCGGACTATTTCGAAGCCAATTTTACTAAGATCAGGTGCGAATTAAGATCAATGAAAGATATGGTAAAGTTGGGATGCAAAAATGCCAAGTTATTTTTGGGCGAATCCTAAGGAACGTGGACGAAATAACTTCCCCAACTATGCATCACAGCTTCAGGCCGCCTTTATTTGATCTCAAATCCCAAAAATATTGAAATAGCTCGCTATTCCATCAACTTTTGTGATCTGAAGGTTTGCTATGGGAAAATGTATAAATCATCCTGACCGCGAAACAGAAATTATGTGTTCCAAGCATAGTATATATTTGTGCGAGGAATGTTTTGTGTGCCGTGATCCTGAAATATACTGTAAGTTCCGGTCATCATGCCAGATATGGTTTATAAGTCAATCACCTGATGAAAAATGGGGTGATGGCTCAATTTAGTTGAAAAAAAATTCGCGCGAAGCTGGCTTTTGAGCAAGCCCTTAGCCGTGTAATAATGGAGAAGGGTTATTATGATTTGGGAAGTATTCTGTTCTTTAACTTGTTTATAGACTCTTTAACAGTATATAATACTGTAAATTTTTCTTCCAGTATTTTGACCAGTTGAACCAGTTTTTCATGTTCCAGGGGCTTAATGCGAATGTAAACATTTCTATAGCCTTCATCTGCAAGGTCATAGCTGGTTAAAATACTGACCATACGACCGCCAAAGCTTCGGATTACATCACCTACCTCTTTAACCGATCCCGGTTTATCTTCCAGACAAAAAGCAAGTTGAACATTGCCTTTGTAAACACCTGAAATATGTATCAGGGCTTTGAATATATCTGTTTGGGTAATAACTCCTATTAGATTGAGCTGATCGTTTACTACCGGGAGACCCGAAATTTTGTTTTCCAGCATCAAGATCGCTGCAAATTCGACGGTCTCATCCGGTTTGACATAAACAACATCCTTTGACATTGATTCTTTGACTTTAACCTCAGATAAAAGATAATTTATTTCATATATATCTAAGGTAGTCGCTGTTGATGGACAGGCTTCTTTTAAATCAGTATCAGTAACAATCCCTACCAGTTTACCTTTTCGGACCACAGGAAGACGACGGATATTGTTTTCTTTCATGAGAACATAAGCTTTCATCATAGAAGTTTCCTCGTCAACTGAAATTACCTGACTTGCTATCCATCCTTGAACTAGCATAATATTTTCTCCATCCTTTTTTAAATCATAACAAAAAACATAGGTTAAGGGACTTGGAAATAAAGAATATACCAGGATTGCGCAGGATTTTTGTTCATCTTCAAGGCGTGGCTGAAGGCGCATAGCAAGGCTATGTAACGAAAGCCGCAACGCCGAAGATGGGCAAAAAGACAAGCAAGATGGTATATCCTTTATTTCCAAGTCCCTAAAGGCTCATAAAGCTCCATAAAATTGCTGCCGCAATTGCTGAGCCTATTACACCGGATATGTTAGGCGCCATTGCATGCATAAGAAGAAAATTTGTAGGGTCTTCAGCCTGTCCGACCATCTGAACAACCCGTGCGGAATTAGGAACAGCGGATACTCCTGCAGCGCCTATAAGGGGGTTGATTTTTTTTCGTAAAAAAAAATTCATGATTTTTGCGAACATAACTCCTGCTGCTGTTGCAATAGCAAAGGAAAATGCGCCAAGTGCAAAAATGCCGATAGATTGACGAGTCAAAAACACATCAGCCTGTGTGCTGGCACCCACTGTTACACCCAGCAATATTGTAACAATATCAATCAAAGAGGTCCGGGCAGTTTTTGCAAGACGTTCCACAACAACACATTCCTTTAGAAGGTTTCCAAAAAACAGCATTCCGAGCAAAGGCAATGCAGCCGGTGCCAAAAAACAGCAAAGTAAAAAGCCGACAATGGGGAAAATAATTTTTTCTCTCTTTGATACTTCACGTGGCTCTTCCATCCTGATAAGCCGTTCTTTACGAGTTGTAAGAAGTCTCATGATAGGAGGCTGGATTACCGGCACTAGGGCCATATAGGAATATGCCGCTACAGCTATCGGCCCTATCAGCCTTGGGGCAAGCATGGCGGTAAGAAAAATCGCAGTAGGCCCGTCTGCACCTCCAATAATACCGATGGATGCAGCTTCATTGGGGGGAAATCCGATTGCAAGCGCTCCCAGAAAAGTAGTAAAAATACCTATCTG
>JABZFQ010000112.1 GCA_014237365.1 Desulfobacteraceae bacterium
TCACTGGTGCATCGTAGCGATAGTGAAAGCTGAGAAGCAGGAGCTGAACCGTTACAGGGGAATCCCACAAAAGCGGAGCGTTGAGAGTAGTTGTATAGGTTGGTTAAGTTGCATGTTGGAGAAATCCTCGCAGAGATACCGCCATACTTCGACAGGGAGCGCGTGGGGAGAGGTGCAGTACCTTTAGTCCTTGTCTGCCATGTATGTGAAGCATGGTGCGGATACGACCGATGCGTGGCTCCGTCAGCCTAATCAGGTTAAATCGGCAATACTTAGGGGATGTGTTATTTTTTGAATGACAGCCCTTAGGGAGAGTATTGCCGAAACTCTCTCAACGCTCACCATCTGCCTGAGCAAAGCGAGGGCTGTGGTGGTGGTGAGAAAGAGTTGAGTGCTATTGTTTTACAAGATTTATGCCAGTTCTTATTAGGGTTTATATACTGTATCATTTGATTAAATTTTAGTATAAATAATTCTTTCCCTTTTTAAATAAGCAAGGATACACAGTTACCCCTATTTCACTTCGTTTAATAGTGCTAAGCTGTGACCTTGATCAGGGGCTTCACCCCCGATACCCCCGAAAACCGGTTTAAAGAAAAATCAAAGATTTTCCTCTAAACCGGTTAGACCAAGAATGGGATTGTTCAAGTGGAAATAGATTCAGTAACTAAACAGAAAGTAGTACGGGAACGGACGTTTAAAGTCAGACTTTCAGAATCAGAATATCAATTGCTCGATGCCAATAATCCTTTTGGTTCAATCGCAAAGTTGCTACGTCAGTCAGCAGTAGATAAAGCAACAAAGATTTATAATTCCAAAGCAGATGATGCTGAAAAAATTAAATCAACAAAGATTGTTGAATCTTCATATAGCAAGACAGAGAGAAATTTAATCCTAGAATTGGGTCGTATAGGTAATAACGTGAATCAGATTGCCAAAGCGATTAATACGGATATTGCAGGGACAGGTACTTTTGACAAAGTGAAGTTACTTCATTTGTTGATTTCCATAGATCAACAACTTCGGGAGTTACGACCAGATGATCGTTGATTTTTTTAGACATGGTTCAGGATTATCTAAAGGTTGTCTAGATTATTTGCTTGGTGAAGATAGAGAGCGAGAACATGCACAGGTTTTAAGTGGTGATGTTGACTTGACCGCTCAACTGATTGATAGCAGTCCTTTTGCCAAGAAATATACCAGTGGTTGTTTATCCTTTTACGAGCATGCTTTATCTGACCAGGATAAACAGCAGATCATGCAAAATTTTGAGGAATGCCTTTTCCCTGGTCTCGATAAAGATCAGTACCAAATTTTATGGGTACAGCACCAAGATAAGGTGAATCAAGATACTGGAGAGACACGGCTTGAGCTGAATTTTGTGATTCCAAACGTTGAGCTTTCGACAGGCAAACGGCTACAGCCATTTTATGCGCCAGTGGATTTAGATCGAGTGGATCTGTTTAAGCAGATTACCAATGCAGAACATCAACTATATGATCCCGATGATCCGAACAATCAGCAGCTTTTAATCAATAAGAAGAACTTACCCAAGGATGTGAAGGATTTTAAAGATCAGTTACACCAAAGGATTTACCAAGCTGTAGTCGATGGCAAAGTTGCCGATCGGCAAAAATTGGTTGAATGGCTTGAATCGAATGAAATCAAAGTCACCCGACAAACCCAAAAATCAATATCAATCGAAAATCCATACGAGGGCGCAACACGTCCTATCCGTTTAAGTGGAGAGGTTTATGAGCAAGGCTTTAGCGCTACTGGCGAATATCGACAAGAAGTACAACAGCGAATTGCAACGTACCGAGGAACAACTTCTGAGCGGTATCGAGCAAACGTCACAGATTATCAAAGACAGCTTGAGCACAAGAGCCAATATCACAGCGACCGCTATCCAGCAGTCAGACGAGAAATTAGCGCAGAACCTACAGAACAGCTCACAGCAGATCGAGAAGCAGCTCGACCAGTACCAAGCCTTGCTACAGTCCAAATTGAGCCGTTTAAAGCAAATGAACGAGCAGATACAGACAAAAGAACAGCAAGTTCAGAACAAAAGCCTACTGAAACAGCTTACCACTTTGAATATGGCAATGATTTTGGGAGCTGCTATTTTAATTATTCTCATTATTGCGCTCGGTTTTATGGGCAAAAGCAAGTACAACGAGATACGGACACTCAATATGACCATCAACGAGAAACAAATGCGAGTGGATCACCTGAACCGATCGGGGGGCAGTTTGACGTTCAGCACATGCAGACAGCAAAACAGCAAAGCCCAACGTCTATGTATTCAGATCAACAAGGACGCAGGGGATTGGCAGAACAACTTCATGGTGCCGATGGGGTATTAAGTGATGACCGAATTAGAAACACAGTTATTGAAAATCATCGAAGAACAACAGCAGCAATTACAGCAACAACAAACTCAGTTGCAGCAGCAACAGCAGAGTTTAGACGTGATGCAAAAGAAAATTATCCAAGCCTTATCAGCACAATCAAAGGCAATGGAGAGCGTACAGACAGACTTAGTGCAAACACAAAAGTCATTATCGACAATACAGACACAATTTCACGAATTGGAAAAAAATACAGCGACCTATACCGAGCAGATCAATGGCAAAGTCAGGGAGATGAGCCAAATTACAACGAATTACGAGGACGTACTGGAGAAAATCTCAACCACACAACGGTCAGTCTCGTCACAAGTAGCCAAAGCTCAGCAGAATTTGCTCGAAACGTCCGAACTATTGAAGCGAATATCGTCCAAATGAAGGAACGGAAAAAGGAAATGGAGCAGCCCCAACCTAAGCGAGATCGGGGCATGAATTTTGGCATGTAGGGTTTATGCTCGATTCCGACTGTTGCTAATCAAAAATATGGAACAATGATTAAATATTAGGCGTGAAACGTGAAGAATCAATAAAAAAGCCCGACTTAGACAAGTTAGGCTTTTTTATTGATTGTAAATTATTGAAATAATTAAACTAATTTTGTATTTATGTGCACTAATGTGTGCACATAAAAGCGGAGACTTTAATTTGGTAGGGTTCTTTAAGCCCAGTCATTTCATCCTAATCATTTGGTCGAGTGACAATTGGAAAAGTTGAGTCTGGACGTTTAAACATTGCAAAGAATTTTCCAATTTCCAATGGATTGCCTTTGACTTTACTTTCGTTAGAAAGCAGGACTTTTACCCCTTTTATTTGACCTGTAATCATTTTTAGATATAAGGGCTTGGTTACGGTTAATGTTGGGCAATCCGATGCCAAATCTTTACTGTCATCATGACGCTTAAACTGCATGATTGAGTTTTCAACCCATAATGAAAAATTCTCTTGGGTATCCGACAAAACCAGATTGATACACTGGTTTTCATTTTTTAAATTTTCCACATCTAAATTTGTCGCCATGGCTTCAAGAAATCTTTCAGTTGGCGTGTGAATCAATAAATCACTCGGATCAGATGTATTTTGTAGGGGTACATTATTTTGTAGCTCTTGAGCACCCACCAAAAAGAAATTACGCCAAGTTGAAGCCTCAGCAGCATAGCCCAATTGACGATACGTATTTGCCAATAAGTCTTTTGCTTGTTGGTTTTGAGGGTTATTCAACACAATATGTTTTAAAATCTCGGCAGCCCATCTATAGTCAGCTTGAGCATAGGCATCCCGCGCATTTTTTAATGCATTATTCTCCCCACCTGCCAACTCAATATATTTTTTTGCAACAGCTTTAGGCGGTAATGGATCTAAATTGGAAGGATGAGCATCGAACCATCCCATATAGTATTGGTATATCGCTTTTACATTATGCTTTAAGGTTCCATAATAGCCATGCGCATATAGCTTTTGATCAAGTGCCGCTGGAAGCTGAATTTTCTCGGCAATTTCAGCACCATTAAAACCAGAGTTCATATATCTCACCGTCTGATCATGTGTGAACTTATAAACATCTCGCTGGGTTTTAATAAAATCTTGAATATTGTCATTGCCCCAGACAGGCCAATGATGTTGTGCAATCAATACATCGGATGCTTTGGCATGCTGCATTGCTTGGTCTAAATAGCCTACCCATTTTAAGGCATCACGGACTTTGGCACCGCGGAGGGTATAAAGATTATGCATGGTATGCGAAAGAATTTCTGCGCCATTATAAAGTTTCAGTGATGGGATAGAGAAGGTTAACTCTGCTGGCGCTTCTGAACCCGGCACGTTATAAAACACAAAATCCAAACCATCAATGGTCATTTTCTGTTCTGCTTGGGTGATCAGTTGTGTAGGCTCAAGGATTCCCATTTTCCCAACAGCAACAGCCTTACCTAAACCTGTATCCACCAATCCTTCAGCATTCTTTGGTAAAAAGGTTCCATACATATAGGTCGCACGACGTATCATGGCTGAACCTGCCATCAAATTTTCACTGGTCGCTTCTTCCATAAAGCCTTGTGGCGCAATAATTGGGGTTTTTCTAGCGTTAATTTCTTCTGTAGAAAGAACGCCTAATGCACCACCAAAATGATCGATATGGCTATGGGTAAAGATAATGGCTGAAATTTTTTGCTCACCTAAATGCTGCCTAGCAAATTTAAGTGCTGCTTCAGCCGTTTCTTTAGAGGTTAATGTATCCACAATAATCCAGCCAGTATCACCCTGAATAATGGTCATATTTGCCAAATCAAAACCACGAATTTGCCAAACTCGATCTGTCACTTTAAATAGACCAACATTATTGTTGAGCTTTGCTTGTCGCCATAGTGCAGGATTAACAGTATTTGGTGCTGGATCATTTAAAAAATTAAACGCATCAAAATCCCAGATCACATTGCCTTTTTCACTTTTAATTTGACCTGTTGGCTTGGCAATAAAGCCTTTTTGCGCATAATTAAACTCTGTCATATCGTCTAAATTATATTTCGTTTTATACGCATTATTTGATTCAATGACCGCTTTTTCGACTTGTCCATTTGCTGCAAAAACAGAAAATGGCAAAATAAACATCAATGAAACCGTTAAAAATTTAACTTTCATTGTCTTTCCTTCTTCAAAATATCCATAAATGTTGATTTCCTTGTCTATACTATTTTTGATATGTGTTGAATTAATAGAAGCTTTTCAATTCAAACATTATAATAACAGCCATCATTTTTTATGATGGAATCATAAAATAATATTTTACAAGAATATACCTGTTTTTATTAAAACTACGCAGTCCTTATTGGGCATGAGTTAGTAGGAGAGAAAAATAAAAATTTTGTTAAAACCTAAAGAAAAACCCCTCTGAGTCTTGCAACTTAGAGGGGTTTTGTCTTAAATTTGGTGGTACGCAGTTATTTGATGTTCGAGCATCAAGTAACGAAGATCATAAGGTTTGACGACCGTTATGATTTCACCTTTCGGCTTGTACCGCTTTTCAAATTCTATCAAATTGATAAAAAATGGCAAGCATTGTATCAGTAAAAAGTCTTTCGTTACCTGACTCTCGTTCATCCAATAAGCAATACATAGACAGTATTCGAGCCTTATCAGCTTCTGTGCATCCTTTTTAAGGAAGATATGCGGTGCATGTGGAGGGAATAAGTGTCACTGGTGCATCGTAGCGATAGTGAAAGCTGAGAAGCAGGAGCTGAACCGTTACAGGGGAATCCCACAAAAGCGGAGCGTTGAGAGTAGTTGTATAGGTTGGTTAAGTTGCATGTTGG
>JABZFQ010000213.1 GCA_014237365.1 Desulfobacteraceae bacterium
CTTTTCCAATCAGATTGTAAAATTTATTATTGAATATCAATGGGTTTTAAAAAAATAAACAAAATCCAAAGGGATAGGTGTTTGCTTATTCTCTATAGGTGTTTCATATAAACGTGGACTAAGGAACGTGGACGAAATAACTTCCACAAGTAGGCGCACAGATTTGGGTCGAATTTGTTTGATCTCAGATCACAAAAGTTGATGGAATAGCTAGGCTATTTAACCGACGAGCAACGCAGTCATGCGGGATGGATCGGCGCATCAAAATGTGAAGTTATTTTTGGGCGAGTCCTTAAAGAAGCTTGACGGTTTTATAAATATTCATAAACCTTTTTAAACGCTCAGCTTGGGTTTATAAGTTGTTCATGAGAGATTCGGGATAGCCAGGCTTCAAGTCGCCTTAGCCCTTCGTTCGTAGATACGCGTGGAATGTATCCCAAATCATTTTGAGCGGCACTTGTATCAAACCAGTGGGATTTTGCAAGTTCATTTGCAACAAAACGCGTCATTTCAGGTTCGCTTTTAATATTTATAATATTATAAACAAGTTCGAGAATGCCTCCAATAAGCCATGCAGCTTTGTGTGATATTGAACGTTTAACAGGAGGAAGCCCGCCAGCTTTTAAAATGTTGTTTATCATTTCCCATAATAAAACAGGTTTTCCCTGGCTGATGAAATAAATATTTCCTGAAATACTTGGATTTTCATCCAGTTTTACAGCAGCCAGAATATGGGCATAAGCAGCATTGTCTATATAAATCGTATCTACAAGATTTTTGCCGTTACCGACTATTAATAGCTGTTTTGCTCTTGAAATAATTCTTGGAACTAGATGGCTGTCTTTTGGACCCCATATCAAATGCGGTCTTAATATTACAGTTAACAGACTATCCCCGGCAGCTCTCACAGCCTGTTCGGCAATGGCCTTTGTTTTTGGATAGTATGCATTATAATTGGTTGGATATGGATAGGATTCATTTACACCTTCCATATCTGTTCCATCAAATATAACGCTTGGCGAGCTTGTATATACGAGTTTTGAAACATTATGTTTTTTACAGGCTTCAATAATATTTTGAGTTCCTGTAACGTTGGTTCTGTAATAATCAAAATAAGCTCCCCACACACCGGCTTTAGCTGCAACATGAAATACAAGATCAACCCCCCTGCATGCATTTGCTACAGAGGTTTTATCAGCAATATCGCTATGAAACTGCTCCACCCCCATAGATGCAAGCTCTGGGTAATAGCTGCGGGAAAAGCTTCGGACATAGTCGCCTCTTTCCACCAGCAGCTTAACTATAGCGCTGCCCAGGAAACCTCCACCTCCTGTAACCAAAACCTTTTGTAATGCTCTTTTTTTCATACCACGTTCCTAAGCAGGTCTCTGATAGCACAATAATAGTTAGCAGTAAACTGTAAAACTAAATTGCGCTTTGCTTAAAACCCTTAATAGAATGGTCGAAATTAGTATGCAATGAAGGATGTGGAACTATCTTCAAATGCACCGGATGTTGCGTGGATTCCATCCTGTTGCAGAGCTGTGGCTCGCCGAAGAAATTTATCATAATAGAGTCAAGCCGCTTCTGAAGTACGGAATAGGAATAGTAACGGGCGGCTATCTCGTAATTATGATTCACCATTTTCTCTTTTCGTTCAGATGACTCGAGAACTTTTTTTACGAGTTGAATAGTCTTTTTAGTAAGAAATCCGTCCATAGAGACTATATCAAAACCCATGGGTTCGATATCTCTAACAAAAATGGCATAACGATTGATCATCATGGGTTTTTTAAAGTATATGGTTTCAAGAAAAGCATTTCCAAATCCCTCATTAAGGCTGGGATAAGTAACGAAATCTGCATGTGGGTAAATATCCCAAAGAGAATATCTATCAGATTCTGAATTATTGTTCCAGGGATCTGCAACGCGAATATTTACCAGGTGAAGATCGACACTATGTTCCAGGGCAAGCTCTTTAATCCATTCTGAATATTCAAAGCCTTCGTCTCCTGCTTCATGGGATATAACAAGCTTGCCATTGACTTCTTCAAGTTTTTTAACAAGCTCAATGGCATGTTCAATGCCTTTTCTTTTTATAATGCGGGTAGGTTGCAAAAATACTATGTCGTCTGGTTTTAAACCAATGGATTCCCGGAATCTTTCGCTAGATTTTTTATCAACTACGGGTGGATTTTGAAAATCCAGAACATTTGGAATAATGGTTGCCGAAATACCTGTGCGCAGCGCCAGCTCTTCCCTGGCAGCAGAATTAATAACCACGTGTTCTATATTAGGTGAGTTGGGAGGGAACGCCATGCGAATGTAATCGCTTACCCCATTTACTGCAAAACGTATCCTTTCCCAGTAAAAATCATGATGGTGGGCAATAGTAGGAATCTGCGTTTCCACAATGGTTTCAGTCAATGCCAGCCCCAGCGGGATATGCATCGGAATGGTGAGAGCATTTTCGACGATCAAAAGATCAATATTGAACTGCTCAATAAAATTATGGAGATGGGATTTCAACATGGATCTTAAAGCGTGAATCAATTCGGTTAAACAAGGTTCTCTCTTCCTTTTTCCCAAAATTCGTTCATTGATCCATTTGTTTTGTGCATGATGAAAATGAGCTTCTGGTACTAAGTAGCTCTTTTCAGGCTCCCTATCCAGTTCTCCTGCAAACCAGAAACAGCGGTGTCCATTTTTTTCAAAAATTTCTGCCCACTTGCTTGCCTCTAAAGTGACACCGTCTGTACCGGCAAAACGTGTTGAAACGAAACCGATATTTTTATACATCGCCATAATTTAGCCTCCATGCTGTATCCTGAAAGGATAATTGTTTAGCAGTTTTTTTATCAGTTATGTTGCAATACTTTCCAAACCGAAATAATTCTCTATTTCCCCGCACTCTGACGGGTGCGGATCAGCCGTGTATTGTCCCAATATCTCCTCAAGTTCGATAGCACAGGCATATTCTGATTCCGAATGTCCAGTGATATTTATAATGCGTTTGTCGACATCAATAGCTATAAGGAACGTGGACGAAATAACTTCCCCAATTAGGCATCACAGCTTCAGATCGCCTTTGTCCGATCTCAGATCCCAAAAATATTGAAATAGCTCGCTATTCCATCAACTTTTGTGATCTAAGATCGAACAAATTCGACCCAAATCTGTGCGCCTACTTGTGGAAGTTAATTCGTCCACGTTCCTAAGCAGGCAACCGTGGTTGCTGGCGATAGTGCTGACTAAACTGAAAAATTGCGTTTCTGTAAGAGTGTTACAGGACATAATTTGCCTCCTTTCATCTGAATTTGAAATTTTTGAAAAATGTCGCTATTTCCCTCCTCGTGCAAATCTTTTATAAATTTAGGAAAGCAAAAATCGAGCCAAAATTGCTCTGGCGTGCGTAACCCATTCATTTAAAATAACTAAATCGTTATCAAGTATATTCGGCAAAATCAGTTTAACAAAAAACATTGGGTTTATCGGGCATATCCACAAGTTGGGGGAATAAAACATACCCCACCATCCCCAAGACTTGGGGTTGGTGTATAACAAATTGAAATTACATCGTTTAATATTTAGGGGGAGTGCTTGTATCATTAATTTCGAGATGAGTTAACCTGCTAAAAAGATCAAAGCAGCTTCAGATCCAAAACCTATCGGCTAAAATGTAACCTGTTTAAATTACATCATTTGTTACTTAAAGTAGGATTTTTATCATTATTTCTCAAATGGATTCCAGGTTCCGTCACCCAAGTGGTGGATAAGCCCGAGTTTATCTCGAAAATAGTGTAGGTTGTGAAAAATTTTTCACATTTTTTGCCTTGTATTGAGTTTTAACAAATTTTTACTGATTTTAGCTAAGAGCCTCTTAGAAAAACCTTTCTTTAATCTGCAAAAAATTATTTAATCATAGAGCAAGTATTACAATAGGGAAATTGTAATAGTTCACCTCTGATTTTCACGGAAATACACTGAACTCTCGTAACCGTTCAGGTTGTTAGGAACGTGGACGAAATAACTTCCCCAAGTAGGCGCATAGATTTGGGGAAGTTATTTCGTCCACGTTCCTTAGGTTCACGGTTGGTTTCCTCGTTCAATTTTTATTGCTCTCTAACCGTGAACCATAGAACTATGAACCTAAGTAGTTACACTTACTCATTGGTTTCAATTTTCAGTGCAACTCCGTGTCGTTCCGTGGTGAACTTTTACGGAGAATCCAATATGAAAACACACCGTATAATAATTATTTTGTTGTCCATAACGATACTCTCCGCATGCGCCGGAAGTAATCATGTAATAAAAAAATCCGAGACAACTATTTCTGGCATTAAAGAAATTAAAAGAGGAACGTATCTGTATAAAAAAGGATGTTATAAGCGATCAATAGAGCATTTCTTAAGAGCACATGAGTTGTTTGTCTTTTCCGACAATTTAAGTGGAGTTGCCATGAGTATGAACAATATAGGCAATGTTTACAGAACAACTGGCTGCATTTCATCAGCCACACAATTTTTTGATGAATCCTGTCGTATATTTTTATATATTAACGACATTGAAGGTGCTGTTCAGGCTCTTTCAAACAAAAGTGCTGCACTAATAGAAGATGGCAGACTTGAAGAAGCATCTAATGTTTTAAGTTGTGCGAAAAGAATAGCGAAAAATAACAAAAAGCTTTCTGTAACATTGCTAAAAAATCAAGGCATTATTCATATCAGAAAAAAAGAATTCAAACGCGCTGAAGATATATTAAAAAAAGCTCTTAATGAGATTGAAGCTGTAAATTTTTCAGAAATAGCGGCAATTAATTTTGCCTTAGGCAAAATTATGTTTGAAACAAAGCGCTCTGACAATGCTGTTGAATATTTCAAAAAAGCTTTGTCTGCCGATCAATCTTCAGGATTCATTAAAGGAATTGCAGATGATCTGGTTGCAATCGGAACAGTTTGTTACAATCAGGATAAATACGAACTTGCAGTAAACTTTTTTAATCGAAGCATAAAAATTTATGCACTTATGGGAAATGAGAAAAAAGTACATAAAATAATGGAGTTCCTTATTAAGTCTTCAGAAAAAACAAATATTAATATAAGCATAACAAAAAAATTTGTTAAAAGCTGGTTGGAAGGCAAATCTCTTAAAGGGTTCTGTGACTAAAAAATATTTGATAATATAGGATTTAAGATAAAGATTTTGGGTGCGTTATCGGTCGTCTACGTATGACGAGTATGGCTTCCTCCATCTATCCTTCCCAAAATTATTATCTTAAATCCTATAGGAAATGGAGCCTCGGGCATAACTGCTGCAGAATTTATCCGTAAACAGGGGATGTCAAAGGAAAAATTACAATTGTAACAGGCGAAGCCCTGCCCTTTTACTACCGTATTAGACTGAATGAATATATCTCAACACAGGAATTCCCGCTCGTATGATCTATCCTTGAAAACAAGGTATTTAGAGATTTATTTTTCGTAAACTTTTGGCACAAATAAAGGCTATTTTCTGCCATGTTATGTAGATTTTTCTCTTGTCCTATCTATTCTTCTTTTTCTTGATGGTGTCTTGACTTGCCAACCATTTAACAGTGCAGTCAATCATAAAGAGAAATACCTCTGAATGCAAATGGAAAACCTTCATAGCCCTGTCCCTGATTTCCTCAAACATCGCAT
>JABZFQ010000106.1 GCA_014237365.1 Desulfobacteraceae bacterium
AAACCATGATGCAGTGGGCAGCTTCTCGAATATGCGCAGGTAATCTATGCGCCTGATCATAGTAAGCGTATCCTAACAAAAATATCATCCGGATCGTTGCTTCCATTTAAAACTTTTTTATGAAATATTGCCTGCCGATCTGCGTCCCCCGCACTATCGGGTCTGTCCAACATATAGTAGACTGCCTAATAGTCGTCTTATAATACGGCTAATCTACGTACGAAATTGTTTTATACGACTGTTTGGTCGTATAAAACGATCTATTTATGGATTAGACGACTTTTTTGCTTGATAAAATTTTTGCTTTTAGTATTATATCAGTACGTTAACAAATGATCATATAAGGTAAATTTTCGCCTCAATAATTTTTATTTTTAACTTTTACGAGAGCTAAAGTCAACGAAATTATTATTCCGAAAACAATAAAGGAGAATGCTTAATTGTGAACAATTCAAGGAAATCTCGTGCAAAACCAAAGCATTATGAGGAAAGAAAAGCCTTTTATAGATCCGATACGAAGCAACCAAAGCTATTAGACCAGGTTCGAAACAGAATTCGGTGCAAACACTATAGTATTCGAACAGAGCAGGCTTATATCGAATGGATAAGGAAATTGATCTTTTACCATGGGAAACGACACCACGCCGAAATGACGATAGCGCTGAACTGTTACGTTTTGTTTTTTCCCAATTACAAATGTTCTATTTTGGTTACACTCATATGAATTTATGATATACAGGATTTGCATTAACTCTGTTTTTTATAAAATCAAGTCAATCCTGTAATCCTGTCTGAAATAGTTATTGTTTTTCGGGAGATGAGAGTAACTGCACCCAATTAATTTCACAAGGCCGGAAGGAGGAAGGCGTATTAGTTATACGTCGACGACTGATAAGGAACTGGGACGAAATAACTTCCCCAACTATGCATCACAGCTTCAGGCCACCTTTGCCCGATCTCAAATCACAAAAATATCAAAATAGATAGGCTATTCCATCAACTTTTGTGATTTGAGATCGAACAAATTTGACCCAAATCTATGCGCCTACTTGGGGAAGTTATTTCGTCCCAGTTCCTAACACAGTGAAATTATTTATCTGAAAGTCTATAGGTTTAACTGAAGGAAAAAGAGAGTTATCTGTATGAGGGAGAAACTTAGCGGCACTGAATCTGTTCATAAATTCTTGATTTACGTTTAACTCAAGATAGGTTATTTTGTCTCTGATATTATCAATTTCATTCAGGCAATCATTTGATCTAATTGCCATTGTTGCTCCGTCTAATGAACTGTTACCCAATGATTTGTAGCTATCAACAGGCAAGTCGGGAAGCATTCCAATGGAAATGGCTGATTTGGGATTGATATAAGAACCAAAGGTGCCTGCCACATAAAATGTAGAAAGATCTTTAAGTGACATTCCTACCGAAGAAGTAATTGTTTCAAGTATTGTATACATTGCTGCCTTAGATCTTATCAGGCTGTCAAGATCTGCCTGGCTGATTATAAGGTCTGACCCTGTTCCGGATTTGCTTGCAGGCACCACCACATAATATTTCATACCATCTTTATCTTTCAGCCTGTTCCTGCACATTGATGGCACAAACTTGCCGCGGATGTCGATAATGCCGTAAAGAAAGAGACAGGCCGCAAGGTCTATAAGTCCTGATCCGCAGATTCCCCTCGGAGGCTCATCCTCTATTGTATGAGCTTTAATGTTAAAAGTAACCGGATCAATTGTAATCCGATCGATAACTCCGGGACCAGCCACCATTCCCATCCTGGTTACACCACCTTCAAGAGCAGGGCCTGCCGCGCCGGCGCATGCTACAAGCCAATGTTTATTACCGAGCAAGACCTCTGCATTTGTCCCAACGTCAACTAAAATGGATACGTCTTCTTTTTTATCAATACCCGTGAAAAGAATACCTGCTATCAGGTCGCCTCCAAAGTAGCTGCCGACATTCGGGAATATAATAACTCTTGCAAGAGGATTAACATTAATGCCCAAAGCTTTCGCTTTAATAAGGCCGGGCTTGTTTACGACAGGAATATACGGTTCTCGTATTATCCAATATGGATTGAGCCCCATGAAAAGATGGGTCATAGCAGTATTACCTGCTACTGAAACAACGTATATATTATCCAGTTTAATATTGCATGAGCTGCACAATTTCTCAATCATTTGATTGAGGCCGTCTATAATCAATTTGTTTATCTTTTTCAGCCCTTCATCCTGGCTAGCGTAATGTATTCTGGTTAATATGTCAGGCCCAACAGCTATTTGGGGGTTGTCAAAGGTATGTTCGGCAAGAATTTGATCTGTTGAAATGTCTATGATGCGTAGAGCAACTTTTGTGGTACCTAAGTCAACAGCTATACCTGCAATGGGAGTTGTATCTGTTGAGCTGGTGATATCTGTAAGAATCCATCTTGTGCGGTCTTTTAAAAAGATACAGCGAACATTATAGTTCCACTTCCTGAGAAGATCCGGAAGTTGCCTTAATAAATAAAGATCAATATCAACAGCATTAGTCCTGAGATGAGATTTTATGGCTTTTATCAGCCGTTCAGCATCAGCGGTATTATCTTGTAAAGAGGGTGGGGTTAATGAAACACTTTTTATCAGACTATTATTATTTTCCGTCATTAATTTATAAAACGAAACTCATGTCGCTAGTTACTGCGAGACATTTAAACTTATGGTCTTTTTCAACTATGCTTTTCATACAATCTTTAACAATTTTATCCATTTCTCTATCAGTTCTTTCCTGATTAATATGAAAAAGTCCCAATCTTTTTACTCCTGCTTTAGAAGCAAGATTAAGCACATCGGTATATGCCGAGTGGCCCCATTCAATAGATGTTTTATATTCATCAGATGTATATTCTGCATCATGAATAAGCAGATCCGCGCCATAAGAGAATTCAAGATATTCTTTATACTCCAGACCTCCAGGATGGACAAAACCCAGTTCATTATCTGTAAGAAAAACAAAAGATTTCCCGTCTTCAATGAATTTATATCCACTACCCCGGTTAGGATGACTGATAGGGATGGGCATTATTGTGATGGATCCTATTTCAAATTTTGTTTGACATGCTTCTTCATAGGATATTTTTGCCCTTAAATCAGAATTCCCTACAGGAAAATAAGGCGGGGCCATAATTTTTGAAAGCATGTTTTTCACGAATTTACTGTGAAATGGACATTTGTGCATTCGGAATTCGGCATGTTTGGAATAAAGCGGTTTAAAAAAAGGTAAACCCATTATATGATCCCAGTGGGCATGCGTGAAGATAATGTTATACTTATATAGACTTTCTTTTATTAACTGGTTCCCAAGTCTTCGAATTCCGGTGCCGGTATCAACGATAATTATATCGTTGCTTTTGCTTCTTATTTCTAAGCAGGTTGTATCGCCACCGTATTTAACATAATCTTTTCCTGATACAGGGATGGAACCTCTTGATCCCCAGCATTTAATATACATTTTACCCCCTTATTAAGGGTATGAAGTTATATCTATTTGTTTTGAGATATCTGGTCGATATCCCATTCTGACGGGTCAAGGAGAGTGTAGCCCATTTTCTTAAGTTTTCTTTTTACGTGACCCACCTTTTTTGTTAAAAGGTATGGGAAAATGGCTCTTTTGCCTTCATCCCAGTATCTGGCTACAAGCACACTGCCAAAAGAGATATTCTCCTCGGTTATGGCATCAACAATTTTTTTCAACTGACCGATTTTTTCTTCTGCAATAATACATAATAGAGTTCCAGGTTCTCCTATACCCAGAACATTGATAAATGAGCGTAAAAGATCACGAGTAGAGACGATGCCTTTAATTCTACCTTGTTTATCTACAACAGGGAATGCTCCAACTTGTGTTTTCTGCATAAGTAGAAGGGTATCTTGAATTGTATATGACAAAGAAACAGTAAAGGGATCAATTCTCATGATATCTTTAATCTTAAACTCTAAAAGTTTTTCCCTTGTTTTTCCTGTATCGTAATCTTTTAATAGACTGCAGGGAAGAGCGCTTCTTATATCTCGATCCGAAACAATCCCTATAATACGATTATCCTTCCCTACTACCGGAAGATGGCGTATATGGTGTTTGGTCATTTTATCTTTTGCTTCAAAAATATCAGCATCTTTGTTAATTGTGATGACCTCCCTGGTCATTGATTGGCTGACAAACATTTTATCCTCCAAACAACTTAACTATTTAATAGAATTTCAACATGATTTTTTGCCAGCTCCGGAAGGCGTTTAAGGGAATATCCTCCCTCCAGCACAGAAATTAATCTACCGTTAGAATAAGTACTTGCCATTTTGGCTATTTTTTCTATTATCCACGAAAAGCCTTCAGTTGATAACCGGATAGCTGACATATCATCATCAACATGAGCATCAAAACCTGTAGATACAATAATAACTTCAGGCTTGAATGTTTCGAAGGCAGCGAAAAGATCCTTTTCTAAAAATTTTTTGTATTCACTGTCTCCCTGGTCCGGCAATACGGGAGAGTTCAATGTAAATCCATAGCCTGGCCCTGATCCTTTTTCAAATTCTCGGCCGGTACCCGGGTATCCAAACGAGGGATGTTGATGAATTGAATAATAAAATACGGATGGATCTTGTTCAAAAATATGTTGAGTCCCATTACCATGATGGACATCAAAATCCACGATTCCGACCTTTTTTATATTCCATTCTTTTTGAAGATACCTTGCAGCAATTGCAACATTGTTGAAATAGCAAAACCCCATAGCTTTGTTAATTTCAGCGTGATGCCCTGGGGGCCTTACAGCACAGAAGGCATTATCAATTTTGTTTTTCATGATTAGATTTATTGTATCAAGGATGCCACCCACTGCAAGCAGGGCTGTATCATAAGTTTCAGAGCATATCTGATTATCCGGACTGTCGAATATCTTTTTTCCTGCAAGACAAGCATCTTTAAAGCGATCAATATAGTCTTTTTCATGCACAGTTTCTATCCATTTAAGATCCGCAATGCTTGCGTTGATTAAGGTTAGCATGGAAAGAAGGTTTGCGTCTTTTATTCCGTTATAAATAGCTTCCAGCCTTGCAGGAACCTCAGGATGGTATGGGCCTGTATCGTGAAGTAAATATTTTTCATCATATAAAAAGCCGGTTTTATTCATAATTGTCTCTTAATTTAGGATAGTATTAAATATTTCAAATGCTGCTTTAACAGCCTTATTGTCATTAGGCATTTTAATGGTTGGGATTCCATTTAAATCATATTCGTAAAGGGTACTATCATCAGGTATTGTTCCAGCGATTTCAATACCATTATTTTGAATCATATCGAATACAACTTCAGATGGTTTCTCCTTTACCTTATTAATAATCAGATAGCTTTTTGAAACCCCTATATTTAATTTATCTGCAAGTCGCTTAATTCTAATAGCTGTTTGAAGTCCTCGCCTTGATGTGTCGGAAACAATAAGCAGAACATCAACGTTTCTTGTTGTTAAACGACTGATATGCTCCATACCGGCCTCATTATCCATTACTATGTAAGGATAATTGCCTGTAAGCCGTTCAAGAAATCCTGTTAAAAGATTATTGGCAGCGCAGTAACAACCCGCTCCTTCAGGTTGTCCCATAACAATTAGATCATATCCTTCGGTTTCAACAATAGCTTGTTCCAGTTTCATTGACATAAAGACATCTTTAGTCATACCGCTGGGGACTTTTCCTGTTTTCATTTCTTCACGGGCATTCCCAAGTGTATCTTTAACCTCAAGGCCAAGTACTTCATTTAGATTTGCATTTGAATCTGCATCTACAGCAAGTACAGGTTTTTTCCCCTTGATTACTAAATATTTTATCAGCATGCCGGCTATTGTAGTTTTGCCTGTACCTCCCTTTCCGGCCAGAGCAATTGAAAAAGGCATATAATAGTTATTTCTCCAAAGATATAAATGTTTAGTAACCGTTCACGGTTGTCGGTTTACAGTTTTTTCAATGAACTATGCAACGATTGAAGCATTTTGGATCTTGATTTCAACTTTTGAATTAATTCTTTCGCATCTAAATCAGAAAATATATTAACCTCTCGTGAAATATAAATCTGTGTTTTCAGCTCCGCAGCCGATCCCATAATTCTCTTCTGCTTGTTGTCTTTTTGAACCGTGAACTGTATACCCGGCAACCGTGAACGGCTACAATGTTTATTATAATAATTATGCCAGCTTAACAAAACAGTCAAGTATTTTAGGATAAATTAAACTAAAGTATAGTGTAACCTGGGCCATCGCCACCCTCCGGGCATGTCCAGGTAATATTTCTGAACGGATCCTTGATCTCGCAAGTTTTGCAGTGAAGGCAGTTGGCTGGGTTAAGTTTAAGTCGTCTTTGAGAAGTCTTTTCGTCTACTTCAATTTCGTAAACATTACCTGGACAAAATTTGGTGCAGGGGCATTGATAATTTGTGTAGCATTGATTAACACATAAATTCTTATCATGAACTATAATGTGGCACGGCTGGTCCTCCCTGTGCATGGTTTTTGAAAGATAAACACCTGTAAGTTTATCTACATACAAGACACCATCAAAGACCTTTTTGTCCAAATTTTCCCCGGCATGCTCACCATTTTTTGCAATCCTTAATTTTTTGCAATCTTCTTCAATAGGCATATTATCATATATACCCCGTCCTTTTGTGAAATATTGAGCTCCAAGAAGTATAAATTTAAATAATCCGCTTTTCGAAAGAGCCTGTGAAAAATTTCTTCCTTCAAAAATTTCTTCCTTTGCCCAGCTTTTTTCAAATAATTCCTGATAATGACCGAGTGTCTTCTGAGTAAAGCTGTTCTTTTCAATAGATTCCATAATCGTTTCTGCAGCCAGCATTCCGGACTTCATAGATACATGGATTCCTTTAAGTCCTGGAGTATTATGGATTGAAGCGCAGGCCCCGACAAATACTCCGCCATCGACAGAGAGCACCGGCATTGTAAAATATCCTCCAGTAGGAACAGTCCTTGCGCCTTGTTCTATTACTTTACCATTTTTAATAATATTTGTCACAAAAGGGTGTAGCTTGAATTTTATGAATTCTTCGTAAGGATCAAGAATTGGATTGCTATATGATAGTGCGGTAAGATAACCTAAAGAAATTTTGTTGCCTTTCATTTCATAAATAAATCCACCACCCGGTGTATTAAGACCTAATGGATAGCCATAAGTATGAATATCGTTGCCTTTGCTGGTTGTGAAATAATTTTTTTCAGGAAGTTGTATAACTTCTTTAATCCCAGTTTCAAAAACCTGCGGCATCTTCCCGGAAAAAATATCATGCTTTTCCGCAATATCTCTGATAAGATTTCCCCTTGAACCTTCTCCAAAAACAGTAACTTTAGCCAGCAAATCAATTCCTGGTTCAAAATTGCCTTTTGGGGCATCGTCTTTTCCAAGTCCTTTATCACCTGTGCGAACTCCGGTTATTGTCTTTTGATCTAAGGCATAAAGAATCTCTTTCCCTGCAAAACCCGGGAATATATTTACCCCAAGTTCTTCTGCTATGCTCGCAAGCCATTTTGCAAATTTAGATAGACTGATAATAAAGAAATTTTTGTTATGCATGTATCTTGGTACAATAGGTAGATGATAATATTTATTCTTTGTCAGGAAGTAAAATTCGTCACCCCTTACCGTTTTTTCAATTGGACAGTCTCTTTGCAAAAAATCAGGTACAAGCTCTTTTAATGCAATGGGATTTAAAACAGCTCCGCTCAAAGCATTTGATCCTATATCCGATCCTTTTTCAATGAGAGCCACCTCGATATTTATATGTTTTTCTCTTGCAATCTGCATCAATCTTATTGCGCCTGCAAGATTTGCAGGGCCGCCTCCAACAAACAGCACATCAAATTCGATCTTTTCACGTTCTGTGTTCATTATTGCACCTTTGAAATTCGATATTTCATAACATTTCACTGTTGTCGGTTCATGGTTTTTTCAATGAACTATGCAACGATTGAAGCATTTTGGATATTGATTTCAACTCTTTAATTAATTTTTTTGTTCGATCTCAAATCACAAAAATATCAAAATAGCTATGCTATTCCATCAACTTTTGTGATTTGAGATCGAACAAATCTGACCCAAATATATGCGCCTACTTGTGGAAGTTATTTCATCCACGTTCCCAAGCACTCTTTGTAAATAATATAAACATGTCAGCTCGTCAATAACATTGCTATAAAACTGTCAACCAAAAGAATTTAGCAATACATTGTTTAATTATTTATTGGTTGAAAATGTACCTGTTTAAGAAAAAATCCTTGACACTTTTTGTGTTACCAAGTATAAGCATACATCTTCGCGTTCACGATCGAAGAGAATAACTTTCTAAACTGATAACAATATCAACAAGACAGGGTGTATTATGAGATTAATAGCCACATTTATCATCCTTTTTGTTTTCTGGATGGTTATGGCAGGAAAGTTTGATTTATTTCATGCCTCACTCGGAGTTATTTCATGCCTGATTGTTACATTTTTATCCGGCGATCTCCTATTTAAAGAAAGCAGGAAAGGGAGAGGAAAAGAAGTTGTCCGTTTCATACTTTATATCCCCTGGTTAATATACCAGATTATACTTGCTAACCTTCATGTAGCACGCTTGGCATTAAGCCCAAGGATGTCTGAGCTCATTAATCCTCAGTTAATCAGATTCAAAGTAAATCTAAAATCAGATATTTCAAAAGTTACATTTGCAAACTCTATTACCCTTACCCCAGGAACTATTACAGCAGATATAGTGGGTGATGAATTCCACGTTCAGGGCTTGAGTCAGCCCGTTATAGATGATCTGTTGTCTGGCGAGATGGAACAAAGAGTTGCACATATTTATTCGGAGGACTAAAAGATGGATAATTTCTTTTTGTTCAGCAGTGTAATATTATGCTTTTTAGCTCTGCTCTGTCTTTACAGGGTTGTTTTTGGACCCACTGTTATGGACAGAATAATATCTGTTGGAGCTATTGGTAATAAAACTACTGCGACTCTTCTTTTTATGGGGATGATCTACGGCAGGGTGGAAATGTTTGTAGATATCGCTTTAGCTTATGCTTTACTGAATTTTATTGCAACACTTGGGGCAGCAAAATTCTTTAGGGTACGTAAAAGCATATTGCCTGGTTCAAAATACTTTCAGGAAAGAAAGAGGAGGATTTCATAAATGGAAATAGTAACCATAATTTTTGTTTTAGGCGGCCTTTTTTTCTTTTTTGCAGCAAGTATAGGGCTTCTGCGGTTTCCTGATTTTTATGCCAGGATGCATGCCACTGGCAAAGGTGACACCCTCGGAGGTTTTCTTATAATTTTAGGACTTGCTGTTTATAACCTTTTTCATGGTGGGCATGGTGGTTTTGATCTGGCAAGTATACTGACATCTGTCAAAATAATTTTTATTGCCGTGTTCATCTTTCTGGCCAACCCTACAGCTACTCATGCAGTTTTCAAGGCTGGGCTTGATTCTGGTGTTGTGCCATGGACAAAGGAGGGCTCAAAATGATTTGGCAGCTTGATCTTATATTGTTATTGCTTGTTCTTATAACGGGGATTGCTGCGCTCAGTGTTAGAGATCTTTTGAGTTCAGCTATTATCCTTGGTGCATACAGTTTTTTGATGTGCTTGCTCTGGACGGAGATGGGGGCTGTTGATGTCGCATTTACCGAGGCAACTGTTGGAGCCGGTGTAAGTACGGTATTTTTTGTTGCTGCAATATACCATACTACAAGGAGGACAAAAGATTGAGACAGTTCTTAGGTTTTTTGGTTACAATGGTTACAGCGGCACTTCTTATTTACTCCACGCCTGAAATGCCCGGCTGGGGTGATCCGAATTCTCCTGCAAGTACGCATGTCTCACCTAGATATATAGAGAAAGCAGATGAAGAAACACATACTCCCAACATTGTTACAGCGGTACTTGCTGACTATAGGGGATATGATACCATGGGAGAGACAATGGTTGTCTTTGTTGCAGGGATCGGATGCATAATGCTGCTCAGAAGGAGGCAACACAAGTGATAAGAAGAAATGACGATTTAATTATTGAGACGTTGGCAAGACTGCTGATCCCTTTTATTCAGGCATTTGCACTGTATGTTCTTTTCCTTGGGCATTATAGTCCAGGGGGAGGTTTTCAGGGCGGAGTCCTTGTTGCAGCGAGTCTTATACTCCTTATTATTGCATTTGATTTGGAAAAAACGACAAAAAGATTTTCAGAAAAATTCAACGTTATTTGCAATGGTGGTGGTGTATTTATTTATGCAGGTATTGGTTTATTGTGCATTTTGCTTGGAGGGAATTTATTAGATTATAGTGTTCTTTCCAAAATATTACCGGTTGGACCAGAAGAAGCAAGAGCGCTCGGTATTTTAGGTGTAGAGATCGGTGTTGAAATTACGGTCGCAGCCTGTTTGGTATCAATCTTTATTGATCTTGCAGCAAATGGTGAAAATTAGGAGGCAGTTGAATAATGGATTTTATAATTGCCAAGTATAATTACTGGATTTATATCATTCTGATGATGATAGGGCTTTATGGAATGATAGCCAAAAACAACCTGGCTAAAAAAGTAGTGGGCATGACCTTGTTTCAGACATCCATAATCCTTTTTTTCATATCTACCAGCGTAAAGAGCGGAGGTGCCACTGTTCCCATTGTGATGGGTGATCCACATTTACATGGTCATGTAATACCCGGGACTGTTCATGCTATCCAGTATCTTAACCCTCTTCCCCATGTTCTTATGCTCACAGCTATTGTTGTTATGGTTGCAACATTTGGAATTGCAGTGGCATTGTTGATGCGGATTTACAAGAGATATGGAACACTTGAGGGGGATGAGATTGTTGAAATCAGGAAGCAAGAAACTGCTTCATAAACACAAATAAAATATCTGAGATTGGAATAAAAAATGAGTTCAAATTATCCTGCATTTATTATAATGGTGCCATTCGTATCGGCTTTGCTCATTTTTGTGATCGGTTGGTGGAATAAAAAGCTTAGCTGTGGTTTAGTTATAGCGGTACTTGCAGCAGTCTTTTTATTGTCGATCGGCATAATGAAGGATGTGATTGCCAACGGTACTATTCGTTACTGGCTCGGGGGCTGGGAGCCGCCCTGGGGTATAGAGTATGCTGTGGATTATCTGAACGCATTTATGCTGGTCATAATTTCGTTCGTTAGCCTTGTTGTAACTATTTACTCCAAAAAGAGTATAGAAAAAGAGATTCCAGATAAAATAGTTCCATTTTACAGTCTTTATCTGCTTCTTATAACCGGATTGATGGGCATAGTTATAACTGGTGATCTGTTTAACGTTTTCGTATTTTTGGAAATCGCAGCTATATCATGTTATGCCCTGATAGCAGTGGGAAGAAAAGGCGCTTCTTACTCATCATTCAAATATATTGTAATGGGTACGGTTGGCGCCTCATTTTACCTTCTTGGGGTTGGCTATATATATTTAGTCACTGGATCTCTGAACATGCTGGATGTGGCAGAGCTATTGCCCCCGCTCTACGATTCTAAGGTTGTACTGACGGCAGGGGTTTTTATGCTTGTGGGTATAGGATTAAAAATGGCTGTATATCCTTTACATGCCTGGGCACCTGGTGCATACTCAGATGCCCCTTCAGCAGTAAGTGCTCTTATAGCACCTTTGATGACAAAGGTTGCCGCCTATCTTATGATTAGAATCTTTTTTACCGTTTTTAAGCCATATTTCTTTGTGGACGTTATTCCTCTTGCAAGTATACTGACGTGGATTGCCGCTGTTTCAGTAATTGCCGGATCCATATATGCCATAGCGCAATCAGATTTAAAGAAAATGCTTTCATATTCAGTCGTAGCTCAGATTGGATACATAGCGCTGGGCATAGGATTGGCAAACAAAGCCGGGCTCACTGGAGCGGTTCTTCACATACTGAATGAGGCATTTACTAAAGGCTGTGTATTTATGGTGGCAGGGGCTATCATCTACAAGACAGGCTCCTGTAATATTGTTGGATTTAAAGATCTTTACAGGAAAATGCCGTTTACCATGTCGGCATTTTTAATCGGTGCCTTTTCTATGGTAGGAATACCGCCGACATGTGGCTTTTTCAGCAAGCTGTATTTAATCATAGGATCAATTGATGCTAAACAGTGGATTTTTGTGGCTGTGCTGTTAACGAGCAGTATTCTTAATGTTATTTACTTCTTCAGGGTCATAAAGATTGCAGCGTTTGAAGATGTAATTCCGGATTATTCAAGAACAACGCCCTATATAACATACAGGTTAGATGAAGTTCCATTAAGTATGCTTATACCTATACTGGTTATGGCTGCCGGAATACTGGTTTGTGGTATTTTCAGTCCTGAGATAATTAATACAGTGATTCAACATATCATTCCGGCAAGTTTTTAACATGATGAAAATAGGGATGGTTATAGACTTTCAGATAATTAATTTCACAAGGATAGAAGGAGGAAGGCGTATTAGTTATACGTCGACGATTGATAACGCAGTGAAATTATTTATCTGAAAGTCTATATTACACATCATCTGTTTTAGGAGGTCGATACGTGGATACGTTGCAACTCGCATGGTTGTGTATGATTTTTCCCTTTATAGGTGTAGTAATGATCGCTTTGATGGATCGGATCAATCCTACCCTACGAAGCGCTGTAGCCGTATTATTCCCATTGCTGTCTGCTGCCGCCAGTCTAATGATATTGCCGAATTTGTTTCATCCCGAAGCATTGCCGCTGGAAAGTTCAATTATATGGTTTGAAGCACCAATACTAGTAGAATTTGGTGTGTTGGTAGATCCATTAAGCATTATTCTGGCCAATGTTGTTGCGATTGTAAGCAGCATTATAGCGGTTTATTCCCTTGGGTATATGGAGGGAGATCCTGGGAAAACCAGATTTTTGATGCTGGTTAATCTATTTGTTGGAAGTATGCTTTTACTCGTTCTTGTTAATAACTTATTGTTTCTTTTTATTGGATGGAAGCTGGTTGGTTTATGCAGCTATGCTTTGATCGGTTACTACTGGAGAGACGAGAAGAAGTACTGGATAGGTGGCCCCGCTCCGACTAAATTTACTACTCCATCGCATTGTGGTTTAAAAGCCCTGGTTGTTACAGGTTTGGGTGATATGCTGATGCTGGGCGGTATTTTTATAGTATACTACTATGCAAAAACATTAAACATTATGGAGCTTTATACAACTGCATCTATCTGGATTCCTGAAATGGCAAAAACGCCGGGTATGATTATACTTGCAACCTGTTTGCTTCTGGCGGGTCCTATTGGGAAGTCGGCTCAGTTTCCATTTCATGAATGGCTTCCTGAAGCAATGGCAGGCCCGGGCCCTGTATCGGCTTTGATTCATGCCGCAACAATGGTCAAAAGCGGGGTTTATCTGGTCGCAAGGTTTATTCCAATTTTTTACTATGGATACTGGGTAGCAGGTGTGGAAGAAGCATCCATGTTTTTTACAATTGTAGCATGGGTTGGTGTAATTACAGCCTTTGTTGCCGCGACACAGGGACTGGTTGCACTTGAACTGAAAAAAGCGCTTGCATTTTCTACAGTCAGCCAGATCGGATACATGTGGGTTGGGCTGGGAATGGCTGGTTTAAGCCAGTCTGTTCTAGTCGGCGGTACAACATCCGGGATCTTTCATCTGGTAAGCCATGCAGTATTTAAAGCATGTCTGTTTTTATGTGCGGGTTCTGTGATACATGCTGCGCATTCAATTTACATGAATGATATGGGGTCAATGAAGAAATATATGCCCATTACGTGGATTGCTATGTTGATTGCTGCTCTATGCTTGATGGGGCTTCCGCCTTTACCGGGTTTCTGGAGCAAAGATATGATTCTGCTCAAGGCCCTTGAAGCTCATCATATGCCAATATTTGTTCTTTCAATGTTAACTGTAGTACTGACAGCTTTTTATACAACACGTATGGTAGGCATGATATTTTTCGGGCCGGAGAGCAAAAACCTACAACATATTAAAGATGAAGGCAAGCACCCTCATGAGGCATCTCCAACCATGTGGGGTGCGTGTGCCGTGCTGGCAGCTCTTGTAGTTGTTCTTGGTCTGTTAGGCCCTAAGGTTGAACACATTATTCAGGAAGGATTTAGCACAAATTTGACAGGCACATTAAATCTGCCGGTTATGCATGCTGAAGAACATCCATTCAATTATCATATTTTTGTCACCGTGCTTTCTGTAATGTCTATACTTTTAGGTGCCATACCAGCCTATATGATTTACATTACCAGAAAGTGGGATCCAAAGGCCATTATTGAAGCGAATCCTGTATTACAGTCCTTTCATCAGTTCTTCTGGAATAGATGGTATATAGATGCTTTTTATTTAAAATTTTTCATGAACGGAACGCTTAAACTTGGAAATATTGTTGCTTTCAGGATTGAACAAGGTTTTGATAATCTGGCACATACAAAAATTCCAGGATTTGTTGTCGATAGAATCCCGGCACTGTTTTTCCGACTGCAGACTGAGTCCGAGGATCTGGCATTTAATCTTGCATATATTCTAATAATTTTTATTGGTATTCTTTTTGCTGTACTATGATAAAACTTTATGACATTGCGGAGATAAAATGATGTCTCATATTCTATTACAAATAGTAGTTGTTCCGGCTATTGCATCACTTGTCATTTTGCTGTTCAGGCAGCAATTAGGAAAAAATGCCGGCTGGCTGGCCGGATGCAGTCTTCTATATAGTACGGGATTGCTTTTTTTAGCGTGTATCAAAGTTTATCATGGAGATGTAATTGTTGAAAATTATCCTTTCGTAAGTTCAGCAATTACATTTGACCTTCTTGGTGACGGCCTGAGTCTGCCTATTGCATTGATAATAAACATACTTTGTACAGCCCTTGCTTTTTATGCAATGCATTATGTGGAACACAGAATTGAGGCAATATATGGAGATGTAGATGAACGTACCTGGCGTAATCACTATACGCGATTTTACATTATGTTTTTAGGTTTCCCATTAGGTTTCATGGGGGTCTGTTTAGTCACAAATCTCATTGCAATGTACTTTTTCCTTGAACTATTGCCAATTCCTCTTTATTTTATTATGGCGATGTTTGGGTATGTAGATAGAGTAAAAGTGGCCATGATATGTCTTTTGTGGGCTATTATAGGCGCATCGTTTTTTATTGTAGCTGCAATAATGACATATTCTCAGATTGGAAGCTTTCATATATCGGATCTACCAGCCCTTGCCGGTAATCCAATGACTTTTTGGATTATTCTGTTTTTTCTGGTTGCCTTACTTGCAAAGATGGCTATAGTGCCGTTTCAGGTATGGATGCCGCAGGTTCATGCAGAACATCCAACCTGTATTGCGGGGTTGCTTGCCGTTTATGCAAATGTAGCGGCATATGTAATTGTCAGAATATTAGTTTTTCCTCTTCTTGATGATTTTAAGGTGTTTTCAATGCCGCTTTTGATACTGGGCCTTGCAACCATGGTATACGGCTCACTTCTTACAATGGCACAAACAGATGTTAAACGTTTTGCCGCTTGTTCAACAATAAGTCAGCTTGCGTATTCACTGCTTGGAATAGCTGCACTTACTATAACAAGTCTTGAAGGTGGAATGTTCTTCTTTTTAAGCCACATTATGGGTAAAACAATTCTATTTTCAACAGCAGGTATTCTTGTATATACCACTGGCATCAGGGATATGAGACAAATGGGCGGACTGGCGTCGAAGATGCCAATAACTACTGCACTTTGGATTATGGGAGCCATGATGCTTTCAGGGTTCCCTCCAATGAGCAGTTTTCCTGGAGAATGGCTTCTTTTCACAGGTGTATTTCATACCGGCATAGAAATGATGCCCGGTGGTCTTATTATAGCCATAGTTGCGGCTACTGCAATTACATTGACGGTAGCTTATACATTCAGATCGGCAAAAATAATATTTTTCGGTAAAATGAATCCTGATCTTGAGCTTCATGGGCACGGAGAAATTAAGGATCCTCCAGCTATGATGTTGATTCCGCTATTGTTTATTGCTGGTGTTTCAATAACATTAGGTCTTTTCCCAAAACTTATGCTGAACCTGTTTCACAATGTAATCGGAACGCTACCGCTCCCTTAAAAGCAGTATTTTAACTTGATAGTATAGGAATTTCCATATATATTAAGGTTAATTCTTAATTTGCTCTAATCATTCGATTACAAGGATGTCCCTAAAAAAAACAATAGTAAGGAACGGGGACGAAATAACATCTCCGTTCCTAAGTAAAAATAACGTAATAGTTCACCACGGACTTTCACTGAATTATCAAAATATTCTTCTCAACATTCTGACGTATTAGCCCCAAAATTGATTAATAATCCCCCACTCTCATAATTTCAAAAAGTTCCGAAGATCGCATAAATACAAAAAAGAGGTGAAGAAATGCAGAATATAAAATGGGAAGTTAAAGACGATAAACTGATTATTGAGATAGATTTAACAAAAGAGTTTGGACCCTCAAAATCTGGCAAAACGATAACAGTCGCCAGTACACGTGGTAACCAGAATGTTGATGGCACTGATGTTATAATTGGATTGAACGTTTACAGATATCCAGAAAATGGATAGCATTTACGGTTTAGCGAAATGATTATCTAAAAGGAAACGGAATTGTATAAAAACCTAAAAAATTTTTTAGATAATCTGGATAAAGCTGGAGAACTTAAATTCATAAGCCACAAGGTATCCCCTTGCCTTGAAATTAGTAAAATAACGGATCAGGAGTCAAAAAGTCCTCATGGCGGGAAAGCCCTTTTCTTTGAGCAAGTAGAGAGTTCTTCATTCCCGGTCGCAACCAATATATTCGGAAGTTCCCGAAGGATTTGCATGGCCCTTGGAGTAGACCATCTTGACAGACTAGGTGAAAAAATAAAAAAATATATAAATATTAATCCTCCAGGGAATTTAAAGGAGGCATTAAATATCATTCCAATGGCAATTAATGTAACTAAATTTTTCCCCAGATCCTGCAAATCAAAGATTCCCCCCTGCCAGGAGATTATTCATAAGGGTGGCGATGTTGACCTGTCGAAACTACCAGTGCTTCACTGCTGGCCCAAAGACGCTGCTCCATTTATCACTCTGCCAATGGTATTTACAAAAAGTCTTGCTACGGGCAAACGTAATGTTGGAATGTACAGAATGCAGATTTTTGACAAAACTTCTACAGGCATGCACTGGCACATTCACAAAGATGGCTCGCATTATTTTAATGAATACCGGAGCGAAGGCAAAAGAATGCCAGTTGCTGTAACCATAGGTGCTGATCCTGCTTCCATCTATGCAGCAACAGCTCCAATGCCAAGAGGGGTGGATGAAATGCTGCTCGCAGGTTTCATTCGTCAGAAGCCTGTATTAATGACAAAATGCTTAACGATAGACATGGAAGTACCTTCTGAAGCTGAATTTGTACTTGAGGGTTATGTTGATCCTGATGAGCTCAAGCTGGAAGGCCCATTCGGCGATCATACTGGTTACTATTCGCTTGCTGACTATTATCCGGTATTCCACGTTACTGCTGTAACTCATAGAAAAAATCCGATCTACAATGCTACACTTGTTGGCCGTCCGCCAATGGAAGACTGCTATCTTGCAAAGGCTACAGAACGTTTGTTCCTGCCGATGCTTCAGACAGTTATGCCTGAAATATGTGATTACTGGTTTCCGTGGGAGGGGGTTTTCCATAACATAGTTATTATATCTATCGATAAAGAATTTTCGGGGCATGCACAGAAAATTATGAGCGGGCTCTGGGGACAGGGGCAGATGAGTTTTTGTAAAGCAATTGTTGTTGTCGACAAAAATATCAATCCTCAGAATCCAGGCCGAGTAATAGAAGAATTGGTGAGAAGACTCGATATTACTTCTGATATTACCCTGACAAAGGGTATTTTGGATGTGCTTGACCACTCATCTCCCCTGCCAAATTTTGGGAACAAAATAGGCATTGATCTAACCACCAGATTCAAGGATGAACCGCCAAGAAACTACAAAAAACGCATAAAAAAAACTTCTGCTGTTGATTTGCCAAGTGTAGCAATAAACAGGTTGCCTGGTTCTGTTAAGTGCAAATATCTGTTTCATAATATATCGAAAAGAGAAAATTGCTTAAATAACATACTTGCGATTTCAGTGGAAAAGACAGAACAAAGAGGCGGGAAAGATTTTGCCATAATGTTCCTCGGAATGGATGCACTTGATATGTTCAATATATTTATTCTTTTTGACAGGGAAATTGATCTTTCCGACAACTCTCTTATGCTGTGGAAGGTTTTCAACAATGTTGATCCGGGAAGAGATATGGTCTTTCAGGATGGCCGTGTTGTTATAGATGCATGCAAGAAGGGGATAATGGACGGTCATGAAAGAGAGTGGCCGGAGGATCTAACATTTGACGTAACCGTCCACGTTCCTTAGTAGTGAAGTCTGTGGGCAAAACCAGAACGTGAAAGCGTAATGGAGGTCCGAAGCCAAACGGAACTTAGAATACAAGCTCTGTATTGAGCCCCTAAAAATGTATAGTTGTGGACGTTGGATAAGCTTCCGAGAAAACGATAGCAAAAGCCGACGCTTTGCATGCAGCGGAAGGCAGCAGTCCTGATTGCGCTATGGCAAGTAATTAGCCCATCTTTTCGAATAAAAAAATAAAATCCTACAATTACAGCATGTTACTTTTTTAAAATCTTCATTATGGCACTACTTTTGTTCATTTTTTTAGTTCCTTTAGATTCATTCATCTAATAGCCATAGTATGGTTGTTGCCTTTTCTGCTTTTGTCGTGACCTTTAGAATATCCATAATAATAGTCATATGCACAGATCGATAAGAAAAGCAAGACTTTCTTTATTTTATGGCACTACATTAGAAAAATGAAAAAACATGTTTATAATTTATTGTAATCATTGGGTTTCAATTTTTAAAAATTGTAAAACAATGCTCATTATGAGCATTGGCTCATTAAAATGAAAAAGATGGGTTAGGACACCTTTTATTGGTGCCTTTCTCAACCACCTTGAAAAAAATGGGGTAATAGTGCCCGTACTCGAAATGTTCGGTTAGCAGCAATCTATTCGTTTTTTAAGTATTGCCTTGCATGATCCATCTCATAGCTTATAGCTCATTGATACAGAGTGTATTGGCAATGCCGACAAAACGATATTCTCGAAAACTTATTGATTTTTTAACTCGGGATGAGGTAGGCCCTACAAAACAGTGCAGGTGATCAAAAAGATGCTTGGCATACTCTGCAAACCCTTGATTCACGCATGAACTCATTCACAGTAACTGAGTGCTAACTGCTTGAAATTATTGACCTGCACTGTTTTGTAAGGACTACCTAAAACAGCCCTAATAAAATGTAAGCAAATTTTTTCATTTTTATCACCAGTGGGATTTTCTGATTTATTTTGTTCCGGTTTTTTAAAGCCTATACCCGCCCTATCCCGATGTTAAAGCTCAATATATTTTTGCCCTCTACCATACGTTTTTGCGGTGTGCTTACTTCACCCACCATCGTCTTAAGATCAAAAATTACCACGTATCCCTCATTTGCGCGCTCGGTTAAAAGGTATTTGCTGCACAGTTGATCAATCGCCTTTTCAATTGTCCTGTCAAGGCTTGAACGATTTATCTTGGTCTCGACAATGTATTTATGGCTATGGTAGATCAAAAGAATATCCATTCTCCCCAGTCCGCTTGGCGCCTCGTAACGAAGTTCGCCCTTTCCCCCCTCTACAAACTGATACAACCAGGCGGTGAGCAGAAACTGTCCTGTTTTTTCATAAGGCTTTTTGTTTGTATAAAATGCACTTACGCCTATCTGCATAATATATTCCTCAAAATCAGCAAGGATGGCTTCCATGTTCAGAAGTCCGTCAGGTCTAAAGTAGCCCCGAACAGATACATCCACAATTGCCCCGGATTCCCGAAAAAAGGTCTTGGTGAACCTTCTTTTATAGATAGAGTTGCTTACTCTGATATTTTTCCCTTCTGCCCCGATCAAACCATGTGTCAAAAGAATGGATTGCTCCTCATCGCCAGGGATGTATTCAACCCCATCAAAAACAATGTTTATAAAAGTCTCTTTGTATTGTTTGGCCTTTTCCGTGATATTATCAAAATGGCTGTTTTCTTCATAAAGAAGAATTTCGACAGCTTTTTCCACATCTTCAGCAGTGATCAGTTCTGTGGTTTCCGGCTTTATGTCAATAGTCAGAATGGTCCCAAGACGGTTTACCAGCCAGGGTTGTCCGGATGTTTCATCAAATACTTTTTTTACAGCTTCTTTCGTAAATGGCTGGTTTGTTTCTTCTGAATATTGAGTATAAAGATCATGGACATTTTTCAGGGTAAATGGAGGGAGTTTGACCTGATCTGCGATGTTAAAAGGGGAGACACCGCCTAGAATCAGTTTGGTGATATTGCGTATGCCCACCAAGCCAACGGAGTAAAGGGCTTTGTCAGTGCGCTTTTTGTATTTCTGATACAGATCTCTTAGGGTGGCAAGAAAATTCTCCAGTTCATTGATCGGTATTCCGTCAAACTCGTCTATGAAAATAACGATTTTCTTGAATTCTATTATTCTGTTCAATTCTTCAAACAATTCACAAAACGAGATATGATCAGTTATATTATGGGAATCCAGATACGCCCTTATGATATCCAGCTTTGGACAATTCACGGCGCCCAGCCTGTTTGTCAGTTGGCTGTAGAAATCCTTTTGAATCAGTTTGTAGAATATTTGTTTGTCAAGGTTTTTATGCCTTTGGAAACTCAGCATGATCGCCACATAGGCAGGATCTTTTTCGAGTTTGTAACAAAAGCCCTCAAAAAAAGTGGTCTTTCCGCTCTGCCTGGGAGCAAATATGGAAAAGTACCTTCCCAAGTCAACCATGGTCTTAATATCCTGGTTATCCATATTGGTGACATTTTCCAGGAAAACATAATAGGAAGCCTTTGGATCAACCACTCCTGATTTTTCAAAGATTCGTTTCGGTTTCTTGTAATATATCATTGCTTTCCTTTTTTCCAGTTCTCAGGTTGTCTGTTCAAAAGGCCAAATAAGAGCATCATTTCACGGCCGACCTGTTGCATAAAAGGTGTTTTCAATCAAACCATAGATTTTCAGATAAATAGTTTGGCATCCTTCATTTACCAGTTTACACTTTTTTCGAAAAAGCGTGTATTATCGAATTGAATGCCGATATCGAAACTGGAAACTGGAAATTTGAAATTAGGTAACGCATCTACATTTTTGTATTTTTCCAATTTCCAATTTCTATTTTCAAATTTTACTGCCAAAACACAAGATCAACAAAGTGTAAACTACTTTTGACTTATCGTGAAGGATGCCAAGGAACAGGGACGAAATAACTTCCCTAAGTAGGCGCATATATTTGGGTCAGATTTGTTCGATCTCAAATCACAAAAGTTGATGGAATAGCTGGCTATTTTGATATTTTTGGGATCTGAGATCAAACAAAGGCGGCCTGAAGCTGTGATGCATAGTTGTGGAAGTTGTTTCGTCCACGTTACTTATCATACAATCCATCTTTATCACCAGTGGGATTTTCTGTTTTATTTTGTTCCGGTTTTTTAAAGCCTATACCCGCCCTATCCCGATGTTAAAGCTCAATATATTTTTGCCCTCTACCATACGTTTTTGCGGTGTGCTAACTTCACCCACCATCGTCTTAAGATCAAAAATTACCACGTATCCCTCATTTGCGCGTTCGGTTAAAAGGTATTTGCTGCACAGTTGATCAATTGCTTTTTCAATTGTCCTGTCAAGGTTTGAACGATTTATCTTGGTCTCGATAATGTATTTATGGCCATGGTAGATTAAAAGAATATCCATTCTTCCAAGTCCGCTTGGCACCTCGTAACGAAGTTCGCCTTTCCCTCCCTCTACAAACTGATACAGCCAGGCACTGAGCAGAAACTGTCCTGTCTTCTCATAAGGCTTCTGGCTCTTATAAAAGGCATTTACACCTATCTGCATAATATATTCTTCAAAATCAGAAAGGATGGCTTCCATGTTCAGAAGTCCGTCAGGTCTAAAGTAGCCTCGAACAGATACATCCACAATTGCCCCGGATTCCCGAAAAAAGGTCTTGGTGAACCTTTTTTTATAGATAGGATTGCTGACCCGAACTTTTTTCCCCTCTGCCTTGATCAAACCATGTGTCAAAAGAAGGGACTGCTCCTCTTCGCCAGGAATATATTCAACCCCATCAAAAACAATGTTTATAAAAGTCTCTTTGTATTGTTTTGCCTTTTCCGTGATATTATCAAAATGGCTGTTTTCTTCGTACAAAAGAATTTCAACAGCTTTTTCCACATCTTCAGCAGTGATCGGATCTGTGGTTTCCGGTTTTATGTCAACCGTCAGAATAGTCCCAAGACGGTTTACCAGCCAGGGTTGCCCGGATGTTTCATTAAATACTTTTTTTACAGCTTCTTCCGTAAAGACCTGGTTTGTCTCTTCTGTGTATTGAGCATAAAGATCACGGACATTTTTCAGGGTAAATGGAGGAAGCTTGACCTGATCTGCGATGTTAAATGGAGATACACCACCTACAATCAGTTTGGTGATGTTGCGAATGCCAACCAGACCTATGGAGTAAAGGGCTTTGTCTGAACGTTTTTTATATTTCTGATACAGTTCCCTCAATGTGGTAAGAAAATTTTCCAGTTCATTGATCGGTATTCCGTCAAACTCATCTATGAAAATAACGATTTTTTTAAATTTTACCAGTTGATTTAGTTCTTCAAATAATTCGCGAAACCAGGTATGGTCGGAAATATTATGCGAATCCAGGTATGTCCTCACCGCATCAAGCCTTGGGCAATTCACATGCGTCAGCCTGCTTGCCAGTTGTTGGTAAAGATCTTTTTGAATCAATTGGTAAAATCTTTGTGAATTGAGGTTTTTGTAATCCTGAAAGCTAAGAAGGATGGCCATGTAGGACGTATCCTTCTCCAGTCCATGACAAAAGCTCTCAAAAAAAGTGGTCTTGCCGCTCTGCCTTGGGGCAAATATAGAAAAGTATCGTCCCAGGTCAACCATGGTTTTGATATCCTGGTTCTTGGTATTAACCACATTTTCCAACTCAATATGGTATGACATTTTCGGATCAACTGTCCCGGAGTCTTCAAACATCCGTTTTGGTTTTTTATAGCTCATTACTATTTTTCCTTTTGTAAGCGATAACCATTTTCCGTCGATTGCTGTAACAATTAATTCTTCTTGGCTATTTTGCTTCTTAAAGCCACAATTCCTTTCCTGCAAGCACACATAAACACACAGCGCCAGAACTCCATAGAGACATAAAACAATAACCAACACGATCTTCCATGGAAATGTGATAGCTCGACAGGATCAAGCCATTGGCAGTCAGATCAGTTCCGGTACTAAGGAACGTGGACGAATTAACTTCCCCAAGTAGGCGTACAGATTTGGGCCGCCTTTATTTGATCTCAAATCCCAAAAATATTGAAATAGCTCGCTATTCCTTCAACTTTTGTGATCTGAGATCAAACAAATTCGACCCAAATCTGTACGCCTACTTGGGGAAGTTAATTCGTCCACGTTCCTTAATACAGCTTCTCTCTAATCTTATTGTTCAATCACTTCCCATTGACCGTAAGAACCGCACCCATCACAGATCTCCTTTTTTTCGTCAAATTCTTTGGCGCAAACCAGGCATCTGAATCTTTTTGTTTCTTCTTCAGGTTCAAATTTTTCTTCAGAACTTGTTGTTTTAACGGTTTTTTCAGATGCCCCGGTCCTGAAATTCAGTTTGATTAAAAAGGGTTCTTTGCCTAAAAAGAGAAGATTGGAATCATTTAAACTCTGTTTTGGATTGAGCTTGCAATCAATTTTGGAAATTCCTGTATAAGTGCCGTTCTTAGAATTTAAGTCCGTTATTTTATACTGGTTGTCAATAAATTCAATTGAACAATGAATGCCGCTTATTTGCGGAATTTTTCCCAAAACCTCAGAGCCGAAACTCTCCCTGCCTAAGATTATCTTGTCGGTATGAGGAATATGAATTGTTTCGTTCGTCTTCTGGTAAATGAGAGTAAGCCCATCCAAACCGGAATCTTCTTGAGTTTCAGTTTGATTATTGTTTGTATCAGAAATGTTCTGAATATCTATCTCTTCAAGGGAAGAAAAACAATTAGGACAGGTTTCCGGTCTTTCCGCCAAGTCTATAAACGTAATTTCCTCGCCACAGTAGTTGCAATTAATTCTGTACATTATACATACACCATTTCAATCCCGAGTTTATTAAAATGATATTTAATTTTGTTTAGATCATTCTTCCGGGGAATGCCGGACATGAATACCTGATTGTCTTTTGAAACATTTATAGACCAGCGTTTAGATGTGAAAAAGCCCTTTTGCAAAAAGAATCGTCCGTTTACAAATTTATATAGATTTTGATTAATGGAACCCCGTGCATTCCGGTTGGAATGTTTCTCCTGCATATAACGTCCATCTAACAAGTAATCCAGATAGGTCATAAACAACTGATCCGGAAACTTTTTTGTCAACTCTTCCAGTGTATAACCGCTAAACGAATAAATATTTAAATCTGTTTTCTTTTTGATAAAGGCGCTAAAAACGATCAGGGCTTGATACTGGTCAAACGGTTCGCCGCCGGAAATGGTTATACCGTCAAAACAGTCTTGAACTACAGATATCTGCTTAACCAGATATTCTATGTCAATTTCTTTTCCGTTTTGACTTGTCCATAATGAAGGACTAACGCAGCCTTTGCATTGTAAAGAACAGCCCTGTACCCAGATCCCGATTCGGGTTCCAGGACCAAGATTGTAAACAGGGTATTGAATACGATTCAGCTTCCAATACATTCAAAAGATACCATATTGTTATTTGACTCATCGACAAAAATTCTAAATTGCAAATCTTCGGTCTTGTTTTGCTCGAACATAAAGTTGGTAATGCCATTCTTTATATAAGTTTCAACACGGTTATTGATGCCACGTCCACCGTTTATCAGGTTGTCTGCAATATAATGTTTTCTAAACTGTTCAACAAAGGTATCATCAAACTCAAAATGACAATTTTTCTGTTTTATCAGATTTGTTTTAATTATATTCAGATTCATCAATAAGATGGACTTATCAACATCAGGGCGTATAAAGTCAAAAACAACAAAATTATCGCCAAACCTGTTCAAAATCTCAGGTCTGTTCAGTTTGGCATTAAAAAAATTCTCTATCTCCGCCATGATATTTTCAGACATTTCTTCATAAGAATTTTCAAATTCAACATTGTGAATTCTCCTTCCATGCTCATCTTCTTTAAACAGCCCCAGATTGCTTGTAAATATAATAAGTGATTCTGAAAAATATATGGTTTCTCCCTTGCCGTCTGTAAGTCGGCCGTCATCTAGTATCTGAAGAAATTTGTCGAATACTCTGGGATGGGCTTTTTCTATCTCGTCAAACAATACTATTGAAAAAGGCTTTGCTTTCATTTGTGAGGTGAGTTGCCCGCCTTCTTCATATCCCACATATCCCGGCGGAGAACCGATAAGTTTAACATCAGAATTGCTGTCATTGTATTCACTCATATCAAAGCGAAGTATGGCATCCTCGTCGTTGAAAATTAATTCCGCCAATGATTTGGCAAGCTCGGTTTTTCCGACACCGGTGGGGCCTGCAAAGAATAATACGCCCTTTGGTTTGTTTTTCTTATGTTTTTTCTGGTCAATTGTATGCAATCCCAACTTTGCCCGGCGAATAACTTCCACAGATTTTCTGATTGCAAGGTTCTGGCCTAAAACACGCTTATTAAGTTCCGCTTCCGCGTTATCAATTTTTGATTTTTCTAAATCTTCCCAAAAATTTTCTTTTGTGCCGTATTTAAACAAATCTGCAATCTGCTGGATATGATTGACATGTATTTTTTCCTGCATGGATATCGTAACCAGATTCTCTAATTCCTGATTGGCAAATCCGTCTGTTATATCAGAAAAAACAGTTGATATCTTTTTCACATCTATTGGCATTTCTTTCTGATAAAAACGTTCGGATTGAACATGGAAAAATCGATTACGTTCATCCTTGTTCGGCTTTAGCACTTCAATTCCTTTGGTCAAAGGATTTTCTAACAAGATCCAGACTGGAATATCACTCAATTTATCACAGATAAAAATGAGAATATTCCTCATGCCATTTTTATCCGGAAGAATTCGCGCCTCCTGCGCGGATTTTAATAATTTCAGAAAATGCCGCCGTTCTTCCTCTGCCAGTAAGTTGGGATCAGAAGAGAATCTTGAAGTATAATTAATAATGCCGACAGATAATTTCTGATTGTTGGAAACAAGAGATCGAAACAGGCTTAAGGTATCACTAAGATTTTTTTCAATTTTGTCAATCTGTTTGGAACCAAAATGCGATTTAACATTTGCATTATTTTCACCGAGAAATTCAATCAAATTGTGTTTGGAGATTTCAGTATCAATCGATTCTATATCAAAGCCGTCAATGACATCATAATAGGCGATGATTTCGTATCCTTCGTTTTTAAGATAAAGTTTTAACAAGTAGCGGATATCATTGAATCTTGCCCATCTTAGATCGTTAATGCTTTCCGTTTCGTGATAGTTTACAGGAAAATAGTAACAATCATAAACATTTCCATAAAGGTAAAACTGTGATTTTAAGGTCTGAAACCGTTTAAACTCCTGCATCCATCTCGGAAATATTTTGGCTGTATCTAATGGCATTTGCAATATCCTTATTTTTTAAGATATTTTTTCTTTTCGATCTTCGTTTTTTCCTCTTTTCTTTCCCCTTTTTGGATAATTGAGTGATATTTTTGCGGTATTTGAATCAGCGCTTTTTCGGAAATCGGCATTTCTCTACTAAGATTGATTGCCAACCCCATTGAAGACAGCTCCTCTAATAGGGCTTTGAATTCATTGCAAGTCGTTTCCATCTCATCAAGTCTCTTTTCTTTCTGATCAATGCTGAGTTCTCTTTTGTTTTCCGCAATCACAAAATTATACAAGAATGATCCGTCCTTGTTGAATCTCAAATTCAAAAAATTTGACTGGTTCGGAATGTCAATCAAAAAATCGGATTCTTTCTCAAAATCAATTACTTGCATATCATGCAACACATTATAATTCAGTCTTTCCAAGCCTTGAACCAATTGTGTCTTCACAAATTGCCGCTCATTTTCCTTGATAAAATCTTCTTGAATAATCTGCTCATTTTTCTTTCTCAAAACCGCAAACTTTGCCTGGAATTCCTCATATTCATACGGCTTTATTGTTTTTCTTTGGATCAAAGAAATGCCCAGCGCAAGCAGTTCTCCTTTTTCAGGCTGTAATTGGTCGTGAACCCGAATGTGGTTGATGCTTCCGATTGCTTTGTATACTTCAGATTTCCAATCATGGATTTTTTCCACTTTTTTGATATCATCAAATAATTCAATATAAAAATATTCATCTTTTAACGATTGACTCTGGATAAGTTTTTCTAATTGTGCCTGATATTCTTTACGACGCTGTGGATCGTTTATTTCGGATATGAACGCATTGATTGATTCTATTCTTGTTTTGATATTTTTCCTTTTTCCTTCAAGATTGATTGATTTTGCAGCATTGGCACAAAAAGAGCCGATCATATTTTGTGGAGCAATATTTTTTGCAACCTTGTCGCTTGTTTTTATACGCACAGCATTAATGTCTGATTCGCACTTCTTAATATCTTTTTGCAGCTCTGATTTTTTCTCCGATTGAATACGATCAAAACCAAATTGAAATTCAGCCTTTCTAACTTTCACATTGATATTTTCAATTGATTCTTTGGCCTGGGAAAAAATTTCCGGATATTCATCCTGGATATAGGAACTTAGATAATGAAGAACCTGCAACTTGAAGGCTGTAAAATTATCTGTGGCATGCTGGTAATGTTTTTCATAGCCAACAAAGGCATGATAATCTTTCTGTTTGCCTGCAAATTCTACTTGTTCCTTCTGAAGAAGGTCTAAGAAAGATTTCAATTGATCACAAGTCTGTTTCAATTGACAATTATAGTTGTCGTACAGATTCTGGTTTATTGTTCCAGTATGATTGATGCTAAAGGGAGCTAACAATTGATTGGCTCTGCTTTGGTTTGATTTTAGGAAGTCGCTGCAATCAAACTCAATATTCCTGGCTTTGTCGCAAACACGTGCTTGTGCCAGACAATCCAGCAATGACTGAATTGTTGACTGTAACCGGAATATTTCCTTTAACTTTGGATTAAATACATTTACCGAATAGCCCTTGGGACCGCTCATGTTATAATAAATCCTGCTGTGATCTATTCTCGACTTTGGTTATTGTTAAAAAAAATTGTAAACACAATTCCCATTCACTGCCCTTACAAAAGGATTTTATCTGCTTCTTTTGACTTCCTGGACCAGTCTATCCCGAATATAACCCTCTTTACCTCTAATTTTGATAACATACCAAACTTTATCTTTTGATATTATTTCAAACTGTTCTCCCTTTTTTACTACGCTAATAATTGAATACTTGGTAGAAGGCCCGGATCGAACATTGGCTGCGGTGATGTTGATGGTGGCGTAATTTTGCCTCTTATTAGTCCTAACTTTTTGTGCTGGATTTTGTTCGAGACCTGAATTTCCGGCTGAAGAAGCGCTTAGATTAATAAAAAAGGCAAGCGTAGCAATGAAGAAAATTGTTGAAAGCGCTATGGAAATACTTTTTAGATAAAATTTTTCCTCATTAAACTTGGCAAAAAATTCAACAATTGTAACTATAAGCAATATCATTCCTGGCATGAAATAGAAAATGGCAACAATTCCAACCAATACAGTTTCCATACCATCATCTGCTGTCCAATCACCAAACAGACTTATTATGCCAACAGGGATGAACAAGATTATTGAACCAGCAATAACAATAACAAATGTTACCACTGGACCTATTATCAAGAAAATAGCAAGCAACCATATTAAAGCAGAACCTTTAATATCAACAAGATCACTCTTTTCCTCAGCATATCTACCAAAATAAAAAGTTGCGGCTGGAATAAAAGAGATAAAAATAAGAAAGTTAATTCCATATGCAAAATTATCAGCCAATAGTTCAAGACTTGAAAAATTAATGTTAAAAGGCGTTATGTGCAGCAATATATTTTGTATCACATTGTTATCTTTTGAACCAAAAGCCATAAGTAGTAATATGAGCATTAGTACAGGCAAAAGAAAAGATACGGCTCCTATTGTGAATAGGAAACATTTTTTAAAACCGCTTTTAACAAAACCTCTTGTATGCTCACTGAAATCAGATCGAACACTGTTCCTTGAATTTTCACCAATTGATTCCTCCTTAATGTTGTGCTTTGTCTCAATTTCTTTTATGAATTTGTTGTATATCTTTTTGGAAAAAGGGATGCTGCCTCTTGGTATAACAATGCTTTCTTCCTTCCCCAGTTGCGCAAGTGTATTGTTAACAGACATTTTAGAAAAAAAAATCTGTTAATGATTTCCCGAACTTATATTTAATTTGAATATCTTTGGGGGATTTTTTCAAATCAAACAAAACATCAGATATTTGAATTTGGCTTTTGATATTTTTGTTGAAAATCGAATATAAAAATTCATCGTATGATAAATTTACATAATTGGAATAATTGTTTGATTTGAAAAATACCTCTTTTTCTAATTTAAGATACTTGTTCCCATACAAGTTCTTATTCCTGGCAAAAAATAAACCTATATCTTCAACAGTATTGTATTCCTTGTTTTCCAGATCCTTAAATACCCTCTTTGCATCAAAGGCATAGAAAAGACTTATTAATTTACTGTCATTTAACCCATCATAAAAATCGCAAACATAATCATCAAAATCCAGCCTGGGTGAAATGGATAATGCAGATGATATTTTTTCAATAATACTTTGAACAAGAACTTTTTGTTGTCCTTGTGTTACCGCTTCAATCTGTCTTAATGTAAATTCAAGCTGGAATATGTAGAATTTGATTTTTTCAAGCGGTGTTATTTTCCAGATATCATCCAGGTGGCTTATAAATCTTTCGGTTAATTCATCAATCTTTTCTTCCGTCCAGAAGTCATATGTTTTCATATCAATCTGGATGGGTCTTTCCGGCGTAAAGTATCTTAATACAGATTGCTTTAAGAAGCCTTCTCCATCCTGCTGATAGTTCCTGACCATCTTATCAAATATTTTCTTTCTTCCCAAATCCTGAATATCAGATACCCACCTCAGCAACAAACCATAGCCTTCTTTATCCTCAATTAAATCCATATGCCAATCAATATTGTTTTCAATATAGTCAATCAACTCTTCTGTAGTCCTGATAGTTGCTTTGCCAAGCTTTATAGGCTGTATCGCTGCTTCCGCTTTACTCTTATATTTGATCTCAATATCTTCTCCACTTAGCCATCCTTTAACTTCATTTTCTCCCCAGCGGGACCCGATATCGTGCAGCGTTAGACCTGCGATCAGATCATTTATTTCAGCGTATTTTGGGTTAAAATCAATGATCGGTTTTTTGGCAAATTGTCTTTCGATTATTTTATGCAGGCTGTCACGATTTACTAACTCAGGGTAAATCAGGTGCAAGAGGATCATGCCGAATGAATAGTAATCATTTTTTTCAGAAACAATGCCCCGCGGCTGTTCCGGAGCCAGATAGAAATTCGTTCCTTTTGTTGTGGAAGTATGCGTAAGCCGTTTTTCCGAAGTCTCTTCGAAAGTCTTTGCAGAGCCATAATCTCCGATAATCAGGTCACTCTGCTCTTTGTCAAGATAGAGAATGTTCTCGGGTTTAAGGTCGCAATGGTATATTTTATGGTCATGAAGCGTTCTTATGCCCTTAAAAATTTCCTGAATAACATTTAATTTCAAAAATTCTATTGTATATTTCTTGCGTATATCGGTTACTGATATCAAATTTGAACCTTCAGCAAACTCACTGATTTCATAGCAGAATTTGTTTCGGTACTTACTGGTTCCCGTCCCGAAATCATAAAGCCTGAGAATATCCGGATCGCTAATCGCTTTAATTCGCCTCAATGCTTCAGGGTTTGGCTCATCTTTCGGATTCGTAAATTGATAATAGAGTTTTAGGGCAAACGGCTTGCCCTGACTGTTTTTTATCTTATAAATAATTGCTTCACCGGTCTGGTTTTCAGCGCAAATAATATCTGTAATTTCATATTCTTTGTCATTCAGTTCTATTACATCGCCAACCGCAAGACCGTGAGCAATTGTTTTATCAATCAATTCTGTTTCTTCAGATTCATAACCAACAGTTTTATCCGCTATTCGAACTTCTTCTTCATATGTTTGAGTTTTGGCTGTTTCATTTTCGTAACCCACTGTTTTGTTGGAAGCATCGTTTTTGTCGCTGGAATACGGCATGGTTTTCGAAATACTATTTGTTGTATGATCTGTCATCGCCTTACCCTTTCATGCTCTTGCGGCCTAATCTATCACTTCAATCAAAACAGAGCCCAGATTGTCTTCCGCTCCCGTGTCCAAAGCTTTTTGTAAAATAAACTGTGCCTTATCTATTAACGGCTTTGAATTGGACAATATTGCTTTAACCTGTTTAATGGTTAGTGATTTAAATAAACCATCGGAAGTCAATAATAAGATGTCTCCAATCAATATGTTTCTTAGAACTGTATCAAAATCGAGACAAAGATTATCAGTCTTTCCGCCAAAATAACTGGTGATAGGGCTGTTGTCTTCAAAAGAATCGAGCACCTGGTCTTCAGTCAGCTTTATCATTGTATTGTTGCGGAAAACAAATGCCTGCGAATCACCGGCATTAACAACCTGAAACTTGTCTTTTTGAACTATTATTCCGACAAGCGTGGTTCCGGTTCCATGATAATCCGGATTGGATCGTCCAAAAGTGATTAATTCGGTATTGATTGACTTCAGGATCTTTGACAAATTCTCTTTAACGTATTTATCTTCTTTCTTTATTTTTTCCCTGAGTTGTTCAAGGATAAATTGCGCTGCAAATTCGCCGGAAGGACAGCCGCCGATTCCATCTGCAACAAAACAAAAACAATCTTCAGCTTCCGATACACAATGAATCCCCTCATCATAAATAGAGTCTTGAATTAATACTCGATCCTGATTAATTTTTCTTTGAGTTCCTGCATGTAAAAATGCGGCTATATTATATTTCAAGGTTTCACCTGCCCGCGCATATCATTTTTGTTGGTTTGGACTCAATCCATTCCCAAGGGAACTCATCTCAAGCCTAAAATAAGATATTAAGCTTATATCTTATGGCAGATCTGCTGGCTATGACCTAGCGCAAAAGGCTATGTTTTCTATATTTAACTAAAACTCAACCGGTTTGAATGCCGTATGTATAACTCTTTAAGACAACGATCCGGGTTTCTTCTGGCAAAGACTGACAATTGCCTGGATTGGTATCATCAACAGAGCAAATGGCAGCCTGAAGCAAACGCCCATAATGAAACCAAAAGCCGCTCCAAGGCATCCACCGCTTTCTCCCTTTTTTTCAGAATCCTCAAATATATTACCTCCAATTTCTATCCCGGTGCGAAACACTCCCTTCATTTGCCTTCCCATATAAGTTCCGGGAGCTACGTACCAAGACGATCCACAAACAGGATGGCTGAGTTTGCCCAGGAAATGCCATTTGAATGCCCCGGCAGCGTTGCAATTGGGGCATGCACCGGTTACAAGCTTATCTAAGGCATACGAAAGAGTTTTGGCATTGCCTTCTTCTTCCAATCTTTTCTTGAATTCCTTAATGGTATCCGCAGATACAAAATCATTCTTGTCACAATAGGCATACACTTCTCTCTGAGTTGCTGTGAGTCCCATAAGTCGCCTCCTTATTTTAACTCTTAAACAAGCCGTGTCCTGCAAGAACCAACACCTTGGATTTACCTGCAGGAATAATTGCAACCTCTTTTCTTGATTCAAGCTGTTCAGCAAGAAATTTTGGCATATCGGAATCAGCGTTGTCAAAATCCTGATGGTTGCCTTTCATCATCATATCCATATTTATTGAATCGACATCGTTTTCTGATCTAAACAACTTTAACCTGTTTGGATATTTATTTTCCAGTTGCTCAATTTTACTTATATTTTCCTTAATTGCAGTTGCGCGCATGATTTTTCCTCCTATTACTGTCCAGAAGTTTCTCAGATTAAAAACTACCTGACGTAAATTTTCTCACTTAAGGGCGATTTCGAAAACCCGCAAAATCAGCAGCTACTTCCACCGCAGTCCTTGCAAATGCTTTTCCCCATAGTCATGGAAATTATACACAACAAAAAACTATTGAAAAATGCCTTTTGAGTCTTCCTCTCACTATTTGGACAACTTTAATAATCAGCCATAAATATATTCTTCATTAACAAAAACTGTGCAACGAATCAGTTTATTATTTAAGAGAATAGGATTTACATTTTGGGCACTGTTTTTTCCCAGGTCCAGCATGGTCATAGCAAAACCATAATCCACATTTTGGACAGTACTTAACTCCGTTGTAACTGGAATCGGTTTTTTTCCCGCAAATTGCGCAAGTCACTTTAGCCATGATTTACCTCCTCATTTTAAAGTTTTCTATCAATTCAGACTTTCTTTTAGCCATGAATTCTGTATTGGAAGTTCCGTTTCCATTATTTCATTCGAGTGTAACCAAAATTGAACATCTATCTATTTAATTTGTAACTTCTCAATAAATGAAGGCTTCAGGTGATGAAATTTGAAAATGGATGACTGTCTGAGCGCCCTTAGTGAGTCTTAAGAAAAAACATCGCATCCCCCAGTCACGTCA
>JABZFQ010000157.1 GCA_014237365.1 Desulfobacteraceae bacterium
TCAGATGACACCGGATTTAAAGATCTTATTCAGCGAGCCAGGGATATTAAAACCGTCAAGCGCTCGCTCTACTGGCATGATTGGGAGCGTTACTCGAACCGCCAGAAAACACGCATGAAGATGGGGGGATTTATGGGCGAGATTACGTATGAAGGAGAGTTAAAGGAGTTCTGGCCGTATATCAGGCTGGGGGAATATATGCATGTGGGAAAGGGGAGCGGGTTTGGGTTGGGGAGGTATAGGATAGAGGAGGCATAAAAGTTTAGAAGCCTGTTTTTTGACAATACTACCTAAGTTGAGCGATTTTTTGCGAAGATCTGATTTTGAGGAATACATCATGCAGATAGGTGTAAATGCCTTTTTTGCAAGCCAAAAGCCATACGAAAAGACAGGACAATTTTTGCTCACTGCCTGGCTGTATCAGTTTGTGGAACAAGGAAAAGGAGATCTCAGTTTTGAGGTTTCAACCGGATTAGGCAGAATCAATATCCTGTTGACCTGTCAAGGCAGAAAATACATTGTCGAGACCAAAATAAATCATTCAAGCCTTGAAAGAACTGCGCAAAAGGCGATTGATCAATTTTGCGGCAAGTATCTTTTAACCGAGCGCGCCTATGAAGGATATGTAGTAATCTTTGATCTCAAAACAACAGTGGGTGAATTATGTACGCCGCAAAAACGGCTGGTGCAGGGAAAGAAGATATTGATTTTTAATATCGGTAGGAAGATAGGTGTATTTTAGAAGTATTGGAAAATATAGCAAATCCATTTAGAATTTTGGAAGGCGGAGATGAGGAAACAGGCATGGCCCAAATAGCGGTTCAAGATTATCTAAAATTAATTCCAACGGTGAAACATTCTCCACAGGGATATCTGTGGTCATCCTACGATTCTGAAGCTGACGTGCTTTATATTAATTTCAAAAAACCGAGTCATGCTACAGATAGTGAGCTAACAGATGATGATATAATTATACGCTATGAAGGTGAATCTATAGTTGGTCTTACTATCTTACATGCCAGTAAGCGATGATCATTAGATTTACGCAAAAATGCTGATGTTGACCGCATATCAAGCCCAAAATCGCTCAATTTAGGTGAAAATATAGCTGCTTCAGGTGTAATCGAATTCAAAGCAGGAAAAACTCACGCATAAAATATCGTAAAGAAAGAACTTGCCGTAGATGAAAACAATAGTGACGGTTTGATGAGTACTGTCTAAACTTTTGACCCAAATCTATGCGCCTACTTGAGAAAGTTATTTCGTCCCTTAAATTGTTTATGGAGATACAAATGCTATGAGAAATACCGAGACAATGAGTTTTCTATTGGTGATTGAAACCCAGAAGGTGAAGTCGTATCTCTTTGCTTCTCCCATTATGCGGGAGACGCGCGGAGCAAGTCTCCTTTTGGATCTTTTAAACCGAAAAGAGATAAGAAAGATTCTCGGGAAACCCGATGAAAGAAACTACAAAGTGATTTACCTCGGCGGAGGTACTGGCAAAATATTATTCAGAGTTGAAAAAGAAGCAAAAATATTCAAAAATAAAATTTTAGATCTCTATCGACAGAAAACCATAAACGCACGTGTATCGGTGGAAATCGTGCCGCGAAATGAAGATGAAAATTTTGCGAAATGGATACGCAGCGGAGTAAGGAAAAGCCAGCAGAACAAGCTGGGCCATGTAGAAGGAATTTCTCTAATAGGGGGGCGCTGGATAAGGCCATGCACTTCATGTGGAGGCGAACCGGCAGAGAAAATGCATTCAGAACATGGCGAACGCCGGCTTTGCAGAGCCTGTTTACTGAAAAGAAATGAGATTAATAATCTCTACGCAAAAATCAAACCCACAAAAAAAGGTTACAGGGTGTTAAAGCATTCATCTGCGTTGGCTGTTAGGTATACAGATGATTTTATCTTTACAACTCTTGCTAAAAAAAATGAAGATGCAAATTTTCGAGTCTTGCTGACCCAGGATTTCAATGATATCGGCAAGTGTTCAAATCCTCTCAATTATATAGGCGTTATCTATGCTGACGGCAATCGCATGGGCGAAGTCATAAAGACATTGGGGGAAATGTTTCCGGAAGATAAAGATGCCCAACTTGCTTATAAGGCTTTTTCTGAGATTGTGGACATAGCTACACGGGAGGCGGCCGTAGAAGCAGTGTTGGAAATAGTGGCTATGAAAGAAATTGAAACAGAAGAAGGGATTGCCCGTTTCATACCTGCCGAATTCGTTATGGCCGGTGGGGATGATTTGATGCTGGTTGTGCCAGCTCATAATGCCCTGGATGTGGCTGTTCTGTTTATGGAAAAGTTTCAGGAAAAGACGCAAAAAATTCAGGTAGCTTATGTGAAACAAGGGAAGCTGCCACAACCCTTTGCTGGATGCGGTCTCACAACTTCCGCAGGAGTGGTCATAGCCCATGCACACTATCCGATAAGCGACCTGATGACAATGGCCGAAGATCTGATGAAGCTCGCAAAAAAAAGATCGGCTGAACTTGCGTTTAAGCTGAAATCAGGAGACGAGGATGGCCAGGAAACCGGAACACTGGACTTTATGGTTCTGTCAGAAGCCGGAAGTGAACCAGTTAAAGAGCGGCGAAAAAATGAATACACTCAAAGTAGCCAAATTACTCGCACAGAAAGACCATACACCGCTGCCGATGCCCGTCGTTTGTTGACGACTATTCGTTCTCTCAAGAGATCCAAACTTCCGCGTTCTAAATTAAAGGCGCTTTACCCCGTGCTTTTCAAATCTTTCATGCAGGCTCAGTTTGATGCTCTTCGCATCAAAGAACGCTTGAAAACAACAGGAGATCTGAAAGAAGGGAGCATTTTGCATAGGGTGGTAACAAGTTTATCCTGTTTTCCATTCAGGGAAAAGAGTGATAACGAATGGACTACTCCTCTGACTGAAATTATTGAGCTGTACGATTTTATTCAGCCAAAGAATAGAGTTGTTGCCCAATAAGCAATAAATACAATATGCAGGATTATGTTCAATCAAAAATCACAATATATTGCATAAAAATCTTATTGAGCAACAACTCTAATAAAGAAGGAAATATTGAGGAAATAGAAAGCATTAGAACTGGAGGTGATTAATGACTGAATGGACATATACCCTGAAATTTCGATCATCTGTCAGCATCTTCAGCGGTCTGGCAGTGGCTGGGCTGGTGGACAGGATGGTGATGCGCAATCATAAAGGATTGCCATTTATTCCAGGCTCATCCGTCAAAGGCCGCTGGCGTTTTTTTGCTGAACGGTTGCTGCAAAACGGTGGTTTGCCTGATGATCTGAAAATTCATAAAACAGGTGAGCCTTTGTGTAAAAATCTAAAAAGTCGCTGCACTCTTTGTAAGCTCTTTGGCAATCCGGCATTCCCCTCAATGTTGTTGGTGGGGAAGGCTGAATTGGACGAAACGCTTAAAGGCCATTTCGAAAATCTTCTTAAACAAAATCCAAACCCTGTGAATCATCCTGATACGGAACTGCGACCCGGAACTGCCATTTCACGAATCACCGGAACAACCCTAAAAAACCATCTTTTTTTTAATGAGGCTGTGCCCCCTGTAATTTTTACGGGCAAACTGATAATAAACGGTACACTTAACGATAATGAAGAAAAGTTTCTCAGGGCATCCGCAAGGCTGGTGGATCGTATTGGTGGTCGAAAATCCGTGGGAATGGGTGGCCTGGATGGAGGTATTCGGATTGCAAGTAAAGGAGGTGCTGAATGAAACCCGTAACGCAGATCGGCTTGAGCATTACTACTCTTAGCCCGTTATTATTGTCGGAAGGGCCTCCGGCAGGCAATCTCATCGAAACCCTTGATTTTATTCCCGGCAATACTGTTCGCGGCCTGCTGGCTCAAAAGTACATGACTTGTGGCGGAAAACCTGAAGATGATATTTTTAGACGACTCTTTCTCTCCGGAAAAACCCGCTTTGGATTTGCCAGCATCAAAGGTTCTCAAATCATTCCGCTTTCAGCTCGTTCCTGCAAATACAACCCTGGATTTATTGAAGACAAAGAGCATGGCATCATCGACATTCTTCTTCCTGATCCTGGTAAAGAAGAAAAACGATGCATAAAAGCAAACTGTAAACATCCTGTAGATTATTTAGAAGGATTCTGGAAGCCTGAAACATGCAAGAAAGAAAAGATCAGCAAACGCCTTATTACCCGGACAGCTATAGACCCTGTGCGGGGTAGTGCCAGTCATGAACAGCTTTACAGCCAACGGGTAATCGAAGAGGATCAAACTTTTATAAGTACTATTGAAATACCTGATGATTTAGTTTCCGATCTCGGGGCGCTTTTTTCAAGACCTTTCACCGCTTACATCGGCAAAGGTCGCTCCCGTGGTCAGGGATGGGTGGAGGTAAAAAAGGCTGAACCTCCTGCATTCTCATTTGAAGGCACGCTTATGGAGCGGTTTGAACGCTTCAATAATGACGAAGGTCTGCCGCTGCTCGCTGTTACATTGTTAAGCGATGCTATTTTTCATGATGAATATCTTCGTGATTGCACAGCCCCTGATGTATCGCACTTGAAACCGCTGGACATAGAAAAGAATGAATGGAAATTAAAACACTATCGGGCATTTGCTTCCCAACGATTAGTTTGTGGCTTTGACGGAGAACCGCTGCAACTGCCCCGACAACCTCGTCTGGCAGTTGCAGCAGGAAGCGTATTTCTTTTTGAACCGGAAAACGGGGCAAAGCCCACCGTTCCCAATGGCAACGGTATTGGCTGGATTGGCGATAACAACATGGAAGGATTTGGTCATGCAGTTCTGTGGCATCCTTTTCATTATCAGTATCAATAGAAAAAGGAGGTGGATTTGTGAACGAGCAAGTAGAAGCTACGTTGAAACAGAAGGAAGCATTTCTAAAAATCGAAGAACATCTCCTTATCAAAGCAATAGAACTGTACCGTATGGGGTTTAATTGCAAAAATCTTTCATTATCTCAGATGAGTGCTGTGAGCGAACGTTTGAGACGGTCTGAAACTATAGAAAAGGTTCAAGAGGCAGTTTGTGATTTCATAGAAAAACGATTAGAAAGGCTTAAAGACAAGACAGATAGTGCCGAGAAAAATACATCCTGGCTGATACAGGCAAATGGGAAACAGAATAACGCGTCGTTAGGTGAGATTTTGATAAAGTGGATTCAGGAAGAAAAATATTTGGGAAATGGATCGGATTTTAACGCTATTGGGCGATTAGCCGTGCTGCAACGTTTTTGGAACAATGTTTACGGACAATATCGTTATTGCAAAGTCATGGATGAAGATATGCCCCTGGAAAAGGAGAAACTATCATGAGTATTCCATTCGGCCATCATGAATTACATAATAGATACATCTTTGACGGCATGCTCGAATTGGTTACGTCTCTTCGAATCTCATCGGGCTATGCCTCGGCTACAACAGATGCTCCATTCATGCGAAGTTACAATGGTACTCCATATGAGCTCTCTCGACATCGTAACTATCTATAATCATTGAAACATATTTCTGATGGCTAATTATTTCAATCCCTTTTTTGCTACCGCAAGGAAGCTCTCGGGATACCTCACCCCAAACGA
>JABZFQ010000156.1 GCA_014237365.1 Desulfobacteraceae bacterium
CCGCGGGAATGGATAATTTTTCTATGGAGTCTGTTGCATTCAGTTTTTGATCAACGTCGGAATAGATGATCTGTTCCTTGTGCCTGACCTCTTTCAGAACAAATCGACCCCGCTTGCCGCTAATTTTCTTGCCGATGCCGATCTTGCCCATCTGGTCAAATGCATAAATGAAATAGGGGAGAGTGTTGTTTAATTCACCAAAAAGCAGAAGATTGAAATCAAAGGATACCCCTTTGGAAAATTCTGTTTCAGTTGTCAGCGGGGGTTCAATTACAAATGGATGCGGAGGAGAAACAATTCTTGAGCCTTCGGGCACCTCCATGGCCTTGGATGTTTCAAAAACAAGGGCATAAACACATCTGTGTTTCAGAAGGCATTGGCTGCACTCTTGTCTCTTTAAGGCGCATACAACTTTTTTTAATGCCCGGCCAAAAACTCCTCTGAAAGTTGATCCCTTATAATAAGGAAGGTGCGCGTCATTTTCAAAAACACAAAAAAATTGGTATGTTGCATACAGCATAGTTATTCAGGGCAGATGCTTTTTATGCTCAATTATACGGCTTTCAAAAAATAAAACCCCAAGGTCTTTTCCTTTTTTCCCTTTTATAGAAAATCTTCCCAGCCAGCTCAATATGCTCAATCAAATCAGAATCTGTGATATGGTGGTATATGGAAAAATTGGTGGTCCCTACAAAACAGTGCAGGTCAATAATTTCAATAAGTTACACACCATGGTTTTGGCGGCCAATGTCGAGAAAGTGGGTGTTTACAAGGTGGAATAGGGCGGTATTTTCAAACCTGCACTGCTTTGAAGGACTACCGAAAAATTCAATGTATAAGGCAAGAGCAGATCATCAAGATCAAGGCTGATTTTGTCCCCGTTCCTTACCTTCAATCGCACTATACTCTTTTCAGTTATTTCTAAATTGCCGCCTGGGAGATATTTCCGAAGTCTATCTGCAAGTTGTTTATAAAACTCTTCAATGGATAGATTCGCAGGCTCAACCTTTTCTTGGCAGCTCTCATTTGTGAAAGAAAAAAATCATGCTCATCATCCAGACTTTCCCACTCCATATAGTCCTTCTCGATTTCATAGGAATATTTTTTTGGACTTCCATTTGCTTCCCAAGCCTCTTTAAACTGATTAAATACCAATTGATATTTCTTTTCAAATTCGTAAAGCCGCTCAGTGCAGGTACGAAGCCGATTTTCCAAATCGCTCATTAGAAGTCGAGTGAATTTCTCTTGAATGCTTTTTCCTTCTACATATATCAGCATTTCTTTCAATGAATTCGGGATCGGCAATGTTTCCATTTTAATTCCCCTTTCTTGTACCATTATGATCTCCTTCAAAATAAGCCACTAATCACTCTACTTCGTGTTTCATTTGTGGCTATCACATCACTGCTTTTTGTAACCGTCTTTGTTTACTTGCCATTCAATCAATTGCATAACTGCCTCATAGCTTTTAATAATTTTTTTAAAATATATAAAACTTTTTAAAGGTTTCGATTTTCTCCTTTTTGTCTACTAAGGCAACGGATAACGTTCGAACTTTCTGAGTTTTTCCAATCCTTTCAATAAGTCATGTCCCCTTCAGACGGTGGTATTGTTGTTTGTATTTTTTTATTGCTTCAATCCCTTCTAAATCAGGTCAATGTTTCCAAGCAGCCTTTTTATCGTTTTATATTTCAAATAGTTATATACCACAATTCGAGCACCTCCTTTTTTGTTGAATTTTAGAGCCTGTTTTTTTGCCGATTTTGGCATTTCGAATATTTCCTAATCTCATTATAGCGTATAATATCAGATAGCTACGTCATATTAAAATAATTCGAGGATAACCCCTGTTTTTGGCCTGTTTTGAGGTTCTCGACAATATCATATCTCCCGCAAAATAGATGTAGCAAATAATATCTAATGGTTATCATTTTATTTTCCATTCCGACAGATTCCGTTTTTCGGTGCTGAAATTAAGTGCCATGAGATATAATTTTTTATGGCTTTGCCGATACTTATCAGCATAGCCCTTTTCCTTGATTTGCCTGATGCCGGCTGCAGCGCTTTGGTTGCATTTGAATTCCATAATAAAAATTCTGTCGGAAAACTCAATCACCATATCAATACGCCCTCTGCTTGTTAGAACTTCGCTTTTGGCATCTATTCCTGAAGCAGAAACCATTAAATAAAAAAGAGTATGAAAATATGCCTCATCCCTTTTGCTATTTATCGTATACGGTATTGAGGCAAAGATAGTGTTTACGGTATTGAAAAAAGATTCAAAGTCATCCTCCTGCAAGTATTTTGCAAGTTTTAAAAATAGCGAGCCTTCTTTTCCACTGAGTTCGTGCGTAAAGGATGAGAGCAGGTGTTTCAAAAATGAATTTTTTACTTCCTGGTTAGGATAATCCAGCAGATAGAATCTGTCCTTTATATCTTTAATGGTAATATAGCCTGTTTGAAAAAGAACAGCTTCCAGTTTTAAATTATCAATTTCAAAACTTGTAAACATGCTTTCGTCAACTTCCATACCTTCAATTTCAGGCAGGTAATAATTCTTTTCTCTTAAAAGGTTAATCAGAAAGGCAGGAGTGCCGGTTTCAAACCAGTAGTTTTGAAAATCCATCTGATCAAATGCCTTAAGAATGGAAAAGGGGTTATAAACTTTTATATCCTTTTTGGAAAATCTATATCCGTTGTATTGGCGTTTCAACTGTTCGATAATTGTTTGAAAATCACATTTAATTTCCCCTGCAAAACTTTCTATGTATTGATGAAAACAGTTGCCAAGTTCTTCATGAGTATAGCCGAACATGTCGGCAAACCGTTGGTTCATGCTGATATCGTTCAAATTGTTAAGTTCTGAAAATATGGATACCCTGCTGAATCTTGAAATTCCGGTAATAAAAACAAAACGCAGCAGGGGTGAAACATCACCGCCTTTAATAACCCCCAGAAAATTTTTCAGGATTTCCCTGTTAGCTATTGCGAAATCAATCTCCTTTTGCCCTTTTCCAACATGATCAATAATCGGCTTGTCATATTCATCCACCAGAATAACCACCGGCATTCCGGTTTTTGCATGTAATTCCACAATAAGCTGTTTGAATTTGCTTTTTAGAAAAGGAGCATCAATTTTCAGATTGTGCAACTGACCTGCTTTTATAATAGTATTTTCCAGATCCTTTTGCAGGATTTGCGGGGTGTCATGGCTTATTTCATTAAAATCAATCAGGACAACAGGGTGCTGCCGCCATTTCATGTGACCGTGCCTGGCAATCCATAATCCTTCAAACAGTTCCTTTTTTCCCTGAAAAAGAGCTCTTAAGGTCGATACCATAAGGGATTTGCCAAACCTTCTGGGCCTGGAAATAAAATAAAACATCCCTTGATCTATCATCCGGTAAATATATTCGGTTTTATCAACATAAAGATAGCTGTTTTCCCTGATAGTTTCAAATGCTTGGATTCCTATGGGAAGTTTCTGCAATTGCTTCATGTTGTTTCCCTTTTTTTTGCCTGATTGAAAAAAATTACCCAAAATTGTTCTTTGCAAGCAAGCAGAAACAAAGTTTATCAAAGCGCTTTCTTGCAAGAATGATGATAACGCTGGTATAGACTTTCAGATAAATAATTTTATTTCGTCCCCGTTCCTTATCAGTCGTCGATGTATAACTATAGCCTGTTCCGTATATCTTGATGCGAATTTATATTTTTCACTTCTTTAATTTCAATAAGTTATGTGGTATTTTTTGAAGTGGTTAGCAGAATATTTACTTTTCTTTGTTAAACGTAAGAAGCAAATGACGTGCATCTTTTAACAAAAGAAGAAGTTGTTGTTCACGAAGCGGTGAGGCAACAAAACCAAAACGAAGATAGAATTGAGCTGCATCCTCATCAATTGGATGCGCCAGCAAGGCGCGGATGCCGGCCTGTTCAGAGATCACGAGAGTGCGTCGAATAGCGTTCTGAAGGAGACCTTTGCCAATACCACGTCCCTGATGGTGTATAGAAACGGCAAGCCGAGCAAGTAGAACAACAGGGATAGGATACTGCCCCATACCCTTACGGATGCGCTCCGGAACTTCCAACGTGTCCACCTGTCCGACGGTCAGGCTGAAGTATCCAACAATCCGAATACTATCAGCCACTACAAATGTCCTGGCTGAGACGCTGGCCTGTGCCTGGCGCGCATGACGAACCAACCAGTCATTCAATACCGGCTTGCCGCATTCGAAGGGTGAAACACAATGCCCGGCATTCAGTGCTTCAGGGGGAATCAGGGACATTGCTCATCCCAAGGCGCAGGTCCGGAAAACAAATCCCGCAACCCGATGTTTTCCTCAGCAGGACGATCCAGTAGATCAAGCAGGGCCTGATATCTGTTGCCGGAGACTATGAACATCCTCTGATCCAGCAACGCGTTTTCCGCGGCCTGGTATGCACTGTCCATGATAAACTCTGTCAGTGACTTATGGCACACCTCTGCCGCACGGCGCAAGACAACCTCCTGTTCTGGCGTTGTCCGAAGTCCAAGTCGAGACGATTTAACGGTTCTTTTTGCGATCGGTGGTGTGGCTGTCATGCTTGATCTCCTTGTTCAGAATTAATATTTTATGTTAGTACGTTTGACGCACAATGTCAAACCACATCAAAAGACAAGGCCAATGGCTATAATGCTCCCCAAAAACTGGACAACCTGTTAAGGTGGATTTTAAAGCATCAGAATCATTCAAGTAAGGAGGTAAAATTAATGAGCGGAGTTCGGTAAAAGGCACAGTGCTCCTTTCAAGGCTAAAGTAGCTCTTGAAGCTATTAAACAGGATAAAACTATTGCTCAGTTGTCCGGTGAGTATGGAGTACATTCCAATCAGATAAGCAGATGGAAACAGCACCTTGGAAAGGAGATGCTTATCTCCTGGCACGATAAACTTTGCACCGGTCTCAAAAGCGAGTTCAATAAAGATTAGATCATCCGCATTTTCTATTTTAACTTCTCTTGCTGTTGACACAGCTTCTTTTGAAACATTAGAGTTGTTGCTCAATAAGATTTTTATGCAATATGTTGTGATTTTTGATTGAACATAACACTGCATATTGTATTTATTGCTTATTGGGCAACAACTCTATTATAAAGCCTGCTTTGCGTAATCAATGTCTCAATAATTGTTTCTACCTTCAAATCCCACTTTTCAAGTATGATTTTCAAGGCATCTGAAGGCACGCCTTTCCATAAAACAGCCGAGATCAACACGTTTGTATCAACGACTATGTTCATTCTCTTTCCTCGCTTTATGGACTTCTTTGTTTATCTCTTCCATAGACATGAAGTCTTCGTCCGGTTCGGAAGAAAAATCGAGCAAAGAATAAGTTTTTTTGATTATCAGGCTGTCACCTTCTATAATCGCGACAAATTTCCTTTGTCCACCAAGCCATTTACGCAGGATCACATCTGTTTTTAACGTATCTCCATCTGAATAGATTAGGAACGTGGACGAAATAACTTCCCCAACTATGCATCACAGCTTCAGGCCGCCTTTGTTCGATCTCAAATCCCAAAAATATTGAAATAGCTCGCTATTCCATCAACTTTTGTGATCTCGTTCCTTACCGTTGTTTCCATGCTACCCCCTGACATGATTCTTGTTGTCCGAGCCGCTCTTACCAACTGCCCGGAATGATTATATGTTTACCTCCACAGTTATGCTTTTATCACATCCCAAAACATCTATTACCTTCACGCAGGCAGTATATCTGCCCTTTTTCGAACATTTGTCATATCCAAAATTACTGACGGTTTTAAGCGTCCGATCTTTGCGGGTACGAAAATCCTGCCTTTCAAGCAATCCCTTGTCTTATTCATTCAACTTTTTTCCGCCATCTCTTTGCCACCTGAGCCAGGATGAAAGAAGCAGTCTTCATGTCTTACTGGCAGTCTGTTCAGTTCGTCTTTATAAAATCTCCACTTGGGCATGAACTCATCCATAAGTGAAATAAACCTGTCGCTGTGGTTTTTTTCCAACAGGTGAAGCATTTCATGCACCACGACATATGCCAGACATTCGGGCGGTTTTTTGGCAAGCTCTAAATTCAACCAAATACGTTTAGCTTCACTATTGCAGGTACCCCACTTGGTTCTCATTTTTTTTATCCCAAACTCATTGACCTGAACATTTATCTTTTTTTCCCACTTTTCTATCAGTGACGGCACTGTTTCTTTCAGTTTCCGTCTATACCACTCATCGAGAATGGATTTCCTTTTTCCTGCATCTGTTTCAGGCCTTACGTAAAGTTCAATAGCGCTATGCTTTAAAACCACTTTTGGAGCAGCATTTCGCTCAGTCACTTTCAGCAAATAGCGTTTGCCGTTGAAATAGTGACTTCCCTTATTCAAAAATTCCCTTGGGGCTTCCCGCTCTTGATTTCTGAGTTTGGTTTGCTGCTTTTTGATCCAGTTTAGTTTTGAAACGGCAAATACTCGAATAGTATCAAGATCCATTCTAAGAGGAGCTGAAATCCTTACCTGTCCAGTCGGCGGATACACACTCAGGTAGATATTCTTGATGTCTTTTTGCACAACATCAACGGTAATGCTTCCCAATTGCAATTGCTCCATATCAGTATTCGCTCTGCTGTTTTACTATAGGAAAAATTCTTTCCACCTCTTTTTCATCACCCAAAACTTCATACAATTTGCGCTTAATCACCAGTTCCTTGATTTCATTCCCTTTCCAGTTATCCGGCCTGTATGTGACGACTTTTTTTGGTAAGGAACGTGGACGAATTAACTTCCACAAGTAGGCGCACAGATTTGGGTCAGATTTGTTCGATTTCAGATCACAAAAGTTGATGGAATAGCAAGCTATTTCAATATTTTTGTGATTTGCAACGTCTTTATTCAGTTTTTGCAAAAGATCGTCTATTTTTCGGCTGCCCCACAAGTCAAATATAGCATCCAGCATATGGGCAATCTGATCCTTTGTCATGGCTTCCATAAGCCTGTAACCAATAGTCTTGGATTTCATTTGACCTCCTTTCAGAAATTGATTTTTTACCACACCAGGTCAGTTTGGTCAAAGAACAAATATTAGTCGAACGTGGAATGAGATGGCTGTATTTGCCGGGAATCATTTGCCAGGAGCGGATGAAAGCACCAAACTTCGAACTATAGTCCCGGTTATAACCGTGACTGACCCCCTCTGAAATTCGGGCAAGGCTTTGATCTCAATATCAATCGGATTTCACACTAACATGAGTCAAGAGCAGACTTGACCCCCTGCCTGTGGTTCTTTTCGCGCCGCAAGACAACGAATCTTGGATATTCCGCCGCGTTCACTGACCGCCCGCTGCAAACCGCCGCCCTCGGTTTTGGCGATATCTCGCAAAAAACGCAGAGCATCTAAAAAGTTGGATTTCCCTAAAGCATTCGCTCCTACAAGAAACATGCGCCTTCCAAGCGGAGTATCCACGTTTCTAAAATTCCGCCAGTTTTTCATTTTGATCTGAGATATAATCATTATCCCGCCCCCATAATTTTAAGGCTCTCAATGCTCATACTGATTTTCCTTAAATATGGAAAAAGTTACTTCACAACAGTTCACAGTTATCGGTTTACACTTAACAGTTTTATGTTTTGATCAACCGTGAACCGTAAACTGTTACTTTACTTCAACATAAATTCCGTTTTGTACCTGATACATACAGAACCCTACCCCGATTGCATCGCCACGTTCATCAAAACTAATTTTGCCAAGCGGCGTATCTACATATTCGGTTCTAAGTGCTTTTGATACAGCATCATAATCTGTAGAGCCTGCCTTTTGAATCGCATTCAGCAAACATAGAGAAGCCGAATAAGCATTAAGAAAAAAAGCGCCCGGTTCTGATCCGTAAGTATTTGTGTGAGCCTCAATTGCAGCAATGGCCATTGGATTACTGGAGGTATCAATCGGCCCGGTAGCGTAGACACCTTCAGCATATTCTCCTGCAACTTTTATAAACGTCTTATCTTTAACGCCATCGTCTGAAATAAATACGGTTTTCATGCCCTTTTTCCGCATCTGGCCGATTATTTTTGATGCTTCAGGATGATATCCGCCAAATATAACTGCTTCTGCTCCTGAATACTTTGTTTTCTGAACAACAGCGGAATAATCAACAGCACCCGGAGTAACGCCTTCGTACAATACTACTTCCGCTTTATCTGAAGCTTCCAGATATTTTTTCGCAAACTCAGCAAGACCCTTACCATAGTCGCCTTTATCATGGAGAACAGCAATTTTTTTAACCTTTAAAACATCTATTGCAAAATCAACTTCAAGTCTTGCCTGTACATCATCGGAAGCAATTGTACGAAAAAAATTAGGATAGTCGCCGCTCTGTGTAAGTGAAGGATTGGTGCAGGAGGGAGACATAATGATAATCTTTGAGTCCTTATAAATACCAAGAGCGGCCTTTGTGGCGCCGCTGCATATATGACCTAAAACAATGTCGACACTTTCCGTAACCAGCTTGGTGGCTGTATTGGTGGCTATTTCCGGCTTGCAGACATCGTCTTCAATCAACAACTCAACCTTTCTCCCGAGAATGCCACCCTTTGCATTAATTTCCCGAACCACCAGCTCTGCCGCTCTTACAGAAGGAACGCCGTAAGAGGCCAGATCTCCGCTGTGAGCTCCTGCAACACCAAGCTTGATCGTTTCAGCCGATTTATGGGAAGCATCAGAAGTCTTTTCAGATTCACCGCATGAGATAAGAAAAAATCCGTACAAAATAACTATCGCTAAGGAAATAAGCTGTTTTCTAAAACTACACTTCATAATAATTTGCCCTTCAATTAATTTTTAAATAAATACAGTTAGTTAGTTAGTTAGTTATAAAACATAGATCGAAAAAAACCAAACTTTTTTAGTAAGGAACATGGACGAAATAACTTGAGTGTAAACAAAATAGAACAAAGTTATTGATTTTCGGGGATGGTTCCCCGCTCTGTGATATATGCGAGATATTGGTGGAATGTGCAAAACGATTCGAACCTCCGGAAAATCCGGCCCAATGTATTCG
>JABZFQ010000155.1 GCA_014237365.1 Desulfobacteraceae bacterium
AACCACAGGGCGAAAGGGCAACCACAGGCGTTGCCCCTACGTTATTTGAAAACGAATTGTATCACATAATAGGGAACCATCATCAAGATGGCATTGTTTTATTTTGGTTACACTCTATTTAATTAATGCCTGAACGAAAACCAAAAAATCGGGGTTTTTGTTCAGGCTCTAAATACTATACCTCAAAAGGTCATAAATTGTAACCTTCTGTGTGACCTTCCAAAGCTTAGGAACGTGGACGAAATAACTTTTGCCAAAAAATTTTATATAAGTATATTTGTAATCCAATTGATATTTCTACGCGATGTTGATATATTTTAGAGCAAAAAAATGAATACAAGAATTAGAATATTGTCAAAATGGAGAAAATCAATGGATTTAGCAAAAAAAAACAAGAATAATATCACGGAAGCTGATTTAAGCGGCCGCAAAATTGGCGAAATTTTAATTAATGAAGGACTCATCACCATTGGTCAGTTTCAAAATGCATTAAAATATCAAAAGGAACTCAAAGAACACATGCCCATTGGTCAAATATTGATAAATCAGAATGCCATTACGCAAAAAATGCTCAGCTTTGTTTTGAATCGTTTTCACAAGCAAATCCGCCTTGGCGACTTGTTGATACAATCAGGTGTTCTTACCAAAGAACAGCTTGAGCTTGCTCTGAAGCATCAAAAAAAAATGGGCATCCGCCTCGGAAATGCGCTTGTGGAACTAAATTACATTACCGAACATGTCATGAAACAAACACTATGCACACAGTTGAATATCCCATTTCTTGATTTTGCAAATATTACGCTCAAACCGGAACTTTCAAAACTCATCAACAAAAACTATGCTTTAAAGCATGGGGTTGTTCCGATTGCAACGATTGGACAGACTATGACATTGCTCATGGATGATCCCACCAAGATCGAATTGATTGAAGAACTTCAGCAACTTACCGGGTATAGCATTAATGTTGTTACATCAACCAAATCTGATATTATAGATGCCTTTGCCGAGCTATACGAGGAGATAAAACAGTCGGAAAAAAGCAGCGGAATTGAGCTTATTTATCAAGATAGTGAAGAAGCTAATACGGAACCAAAGCATTTTGATGCCCAACGAAAGAAAAAAGCTGACTACATCGCGCAGCGTATATTGGCTATTGCCTTAAAGTATTCTGCTTCTGATATTCATCTGGATGTCGGGAGTCATGGAATTGTGCCACGCTTCAGGATTGATGGTGTGCTTCAGGAACTCCATTTAGGGTCTATAAAAAAAGATCTCAATACATACTCAAAAGAGGTGGTGTCACGCATTAAAATTATAGGAAATTTGGACATTACGGAAAGGCGGCGTCCCCAGGATGGACGATTTCGTGTGGTAACTAAAAAAAACGAGCAGAAAGTTAACGTTGATTTTCGTATATCCATCGTACCTGGGTATTACGGAGAAAACATTGTTATTAGAATTTTGGATCCACAAAATGCCCCAACATCAATCGACAAACTTGGTTTCTCTAAATTGCTTAGAAACAGATTGCACCAAATAGTGTCAAAATCGACAGGGGTCATTCTTGTTACCGGCCCCACTGGTTCCGGGAAAAGCACTACGTTGTATGGCGCTCTCATGGAAGTATACAAACCGGGAATCAAAATTTTAACGACCGAGGATCCTATTGAATATGTTTATGATAAAATTACCCAATGTGAGGTCAATGATAAAATTGGAAATACCTTTGCAAGATATATTAAAGCCTTTTTGAGACAGGATCCTGATGTAATTATGGTCGGCGAAATCAGAGATTTTGAAACAGCAGATATGGTTTTTAAGGCAGCTCAAACAGGGCACCTGGTTTTGACCACCCTGCATACTAATGATGCCATCGGTTCAATCACACGCTTAAAAGGACTTGATGTTGATCCCAGTCTTATTACTTCCTGTCTAACAGGCGTTCTTGCCCAACGCCTTGTCCGGCGCAATTGCCAGCATTGTAAGACTGAATATGTGCCGGATAATAAACTGCTTAAAGAATTTTTCGACGATTCTCCAGATATCCTCTGGTTTAAAGGACAGGGATGTTCAAAGTGCAATTACACTGGTTACAGCGGGAGAATTGTAATAGCAGAGCTATGGACACCAAGCCAGGAAGATGCTATCCTTATAAATAAAGGAAGCAGTATTGATAGTCTTCGAAAAACATCATATAAGAGTTCTATCCTTATGGCAGACGAAGCTATGCAAAAGCTCAACAATGGCGAAACAACTCTTGAAGAATTAATTCGTACGCTTCCATTTTCCAGCATTTACGACTTTCGTCCCCGTTCCTAAATAATTATATTCGGGATTTCCATTTCTCCTTTACTAAACGCCTTGAGGAAGGCATCAACAACGATGGGATCAAAATCCGTTCACCGAGTCTTTTGCTATGATCGCCTTGGCCTCTAAGGAAGATATAGCCTTGCGGTAGGGACGATCGCTGATCAGGGAATCATATACATCCGCCACCGCGAGAATCCGTGCCTCTAATGGAATATTTTCGCCATGGGTGTTATGGTACCCTGAACCGTTATATTTGTCATGATGGGCTAAAATAATAGGAATGATCCTCCCCAATGGATCTCCCAGGGGAGACAGCATTTCAACACCTTTTTGCACATGACATTTTATTTTTTTATACTCATCCTGGCTCAGTCGAGCAGCCTTATAAAGAAGTTCCCTGTTTATATCAAGTTTGCCGATGTCATGCAACAAAGCGGCTGAACGCACGTCTTCAATCCGTTCAAGACTAAATCCGAGATAGGCTGCAATTTTCATTGCATAGATTGAGACACGATAACAGTGGTTTTCGGTATACTGATCCTTGGATATAAACTGACGTAAAATCATCATAAGACCCTGGTATGTCCGATGCAGTTCTTCCATACGACTCTTATTCTGCTCGTAGAGTGTGCCCATAGCATAAGCAGTAATCAACAAAATACCGGCCCATATAGTGAATTCATACCAATAACCATCTACAAAACGGAACGTTGTTTCTTTGTCGCTAAACAAGTCAGAATTATAATGAGCCAAGAGGCCTATAAACAAGATGCTGGCAAAGGCAGTAAGAGTAGCGTGACGTTTTCCATAATAGTATGCGGAAAATAAGGTAGGTATAGAATAGAAACCGAGCAACATCTGTTGCGCAGTAATCGCGTAGTTCATAACACCTGCGATAAGTACCATGGATAGGATTAACAATAGTTCTTTGTTTATTTGCTCTAATCGACGCATTATTGGCACCTTCGAACACTGATTAGGAACGTGGACGAATTAACTTCCCCAAGTAGGCACACAGATTTGGATTGTATTCGATTTTTCAAAATCGGAGTAAATCAACAGAGTCATATATGATGAAGTTGGAATATGAAAATGCCAACTTATTTTTTCCGACCATAGTTACTTCACTTGCTTTGATACTAAAACATATATATATTATCAATAATAATTATTATTCAGGTGTACAAACTGAAGATGCAAGTGAATATATATCAAAAAAAATATGATATCATTGTTATAGGTGCCGGCCATGCAGGATGCGAAGCTGCGCTTTCATCAGCTCGAATGGGTTGCAGTGTTCTTCTTGTTGCCATAGATCTGGATAAGGTGGCGGCAATGCCATGCAGTCCATCAATAGGCGGGATAGCCAAAGGACAGTTAGTAAAAGAAATTGATGCCCTGGGCGGCGAGATGGCAAAAATTGCAGATAAAACAGCGATACAATACAGAACACTGAATACAAAAAAAGGTCCCGCAGTCCATTCATCCAGAACTCAAAACGACAAAATCCGTTACCATATGGCCATGAAGGCTGTAATAGAAAAACAGCCGAATCTGGACCTCAAGCAAGCAATGATCGAACGTCTTGTTATAGAAAACGGGAGTATAGCTGGAGTTGAAGATTGTACAGGATTCGGTTATCAGACCAGAACAGTAGTCCTCGCTACAGGAACATTTTTAAGCGGTCTTGTTCACATAGGATTTAATTCATTTAGGTCCGGAAGGGCAGGTGAGTTTGCTTCTTATGGGTTGCCTGAATATCTTAAACAACTGGGTTTTCAGCTCGGCAGGCTGAAAACCGGTACACCTCCTAGACTAAAAAAATCAAGTATTGATTTTTCAAAGTTCAACAAACAAGACGTTGGCCATACACCTGCGCCGATATCTTTTTTTACCAAAAAGATTAACCTGCCCCAAATTCCAAGCTATATTGGGTATACCAATAAAAAAAGCCATAAGTTAATAAAAGACAATCTTAAATTTTCTTCCCTGTATAGCGGAATTATAAAAGGTATTCCCGCCAGATACTGCCCCTCATTTGAAGATAAAATCGTAAGGTTTCCCGACAAAGAAAGACATCAGGTTATTCTGGAACCAGAAGGACTTGATACAGATGAAATTTATGCCAGCGGTCTTGGGAACAGCCTTCCAATGGAAATTCAGATTCAGTTTGTCAGATCTGTTGAAGGACTGGAAGAAGCTGAAATCATGAGACCTGCATATGCTATTGAATATGACTATATAAATCCTGTTCAGATTAAACCTGCCCTTGAAACAAAATTGATTTCAGGGCTGTTTACTGCCGGCCAGATAAACGGGACTTCAGGTTATGAAGAAGCTGCTGCTCAGGGAATATGGGCTGGAATTAATGCTGCATGCAAAGTTCAGTCAAGACCTGCTTTTATCTTAGACAGGTCACAGGCATACATGGCCGTCATGATAGATGACCTTATAACTAAAGGTGCGCGGGAACCATACCGGATGTTTACATCAAGAGCGGAATACAGGCTTATGCTGCGTGAGGACAATGCAGATCTAAGGCTGATGGAAACAGGACATTCACTCGGTCTTATTGACAATGATGCCTTAAAGGATGTGAAAGAAAGACAAAAAATGATAACCAAAGAAATAAATAGAATAAAAGGAACGATAATTAAACCGTCAGATAAAACAAACAACTATTTACTTAGTTGCGGGACAAAACCCATAAACAATGGAATATATCTTGATCAAATTCTTAAGAGATCTGAAATTGATTATCAAACCATAGACGCACTGGCTAAAAGCCCTGACGATATAAACAAAAAGGTTGCACAACAGGTAGAAATAGAAATAAAATATGAAGGTTATATAAAAAAGCAGCTTCGAGAGATTGAAAAGTTTAAAAACTTAGAGAGGATGAAAATCCCGAAAGATTTTGACTTTACAAAGGTTTATGGTCTTTCAAATGAGCTTAAAAAAAAGCTTTCTTCCATAAGGCCAATTTCGCTGGGACAGACATCCCGTATAGAAGGTATCACCCCTTCCGCACTTTCCGTACTCATGGTCGCCATCAAAGCTTTTAATGGTAGAATTCAAAAATATAAAATAGCGGCTAAAATTCTTGACACTTAATCAATTTAAACTTATTTTAACAATTAATAATAAAAAATTATTCTTTGTTTTCAAATAGTAAGGAACGTGGACGAAATAACTTCACCAACTATGCATCACAGCTTCAGGCCGCCTTTGTCCGATCTCAAATCCCAAACATCTTGAAATAGCTCGCTATTCCTTCAATTTTTGTGATC
>JABZFQ010000331.1 GCA_014237365.1 Desulfobacteraceae bacterium
CCTCTTTATGTGCTTCCGTGGTATATGGTGATCGGAGAAAGTGGTTCCGGAAAAACCACGGCAATTAAAAGCGCGGGTCTTTCTTCACCGTTTGCGGATGTCAGCCGAACTTCGGGCATTTCCGGGACAAAAAATTGTGATTGGTGGTTTTTTGAAAAGGCTATTATTATTGATACAGCCGGCAGGTATGCCATTCCTGTAGATGAAGGCCGTGATAAAGAGGAATGGCAGAAATTTCTCAACCTTTTAGTCAAATACAGAAAAAGAGAATCTCTCAATGGCCTCATTGTTACTATTGCGGCTGATAAGTTACTTGGCTCCGGCCCAGAAGCTCTTGAAGAAGATGGTCGAAACATCCGGCGCCGTATTGATGAATTGATGCGGGTTTTAGGTATAAAGTTTCCGGTATACGTTCTTGTAACCAAATGCGACTTGATTCAAGGTATGACTCAATTTTGTGATCATCTTCCGGATAAAAGCCTTGAACAGGCCATGGGGCTCATGAATAATGACCTGTCAACAGATGTAGTTGCCTTTGTCGGCCGTGCTATGCATACAATCGGGGGGCGCTTAAGAGATCTCCGGCTCCTCCTTTTCCATAAGGCCGGGTCCATAGGCGCTGATCCGGGCCTCCTTCTTTTTCCTGAAGAGTTTGAAAAAATGAAACCCGGCTTTGATTCTTTCATTAAGGGGGCTTTTTGGGAAAATCCCTACCAGGAGACTCCACTTTTAAGAGGTCTTTTCTTTAGCAGCGGACGACAGGAAGGGAGCCCGTACTCACATTTCTTAAAGTCTCTCGGGCTTATTGAAGAGAGAGATGTCTTGCCTGGAACGAATAACGGCTTGTTTCTACATGATTTTTTTGAGCAAATTCTGCCCTCTGACAGAAATCTGTTTGCCCCTACCCAGCGGAAACTTGAATGGAGCCTGCTAACCAGAAATCTTGGCATAGCTTCATGGGTTGCTGTTGTGGTTGCCATTTGCGGCCTGTTGAGCTTTTCCTTTGTAAAGAATCTTGGAACCATGCGAGGGATTTCTCATGAGTTTTCAAAACCTCTTATATTACAGGGAGAAATCTTGACGGATGTGATGATCATGGATCGCTTTAGGGAGGCGCTTCTGAAGGTGGAAGAGGATAATCGCAACTGGTGGATTCCCAGATTTGGGTTAAATGAAAGTAATGATGTTGAGATTCAACTCAAGGAAAAGTATTGCAAACAGCTTAAAGACGGCTTTCAGATCTCTTTTGACAGGCAGATAGGAGAGAGAATAGTAAACTTTTCTGATTCAACTTCTGACGAAGTGATAGGCCAGCACGTAGCTTATCTCGTAAGACGCATCAATCTTTTGCACGCCCGTCTGCGAGCTGAAAGCCTTGAAACACTCAAATCCATGCCTCAGCCTTCTTATAAACCTGTCGTTTTAATGGCAGATCAAAAGATTATTCCTGAGATAAGGAAGCAATTTGTCAACCAGTATCTTTATAATCTGGTCTGGCAAACCGATTCGAGCAGCCTTAACCGGGAAATGAATAATTTGCATGCATGGTTAAAGCATATATTGACTTTAAAGGGTGTCGATCTCGGGTGGCTTGTCACCTGGGTCAACGCAGATGAATCTCTGTCGCATGTGACCCTGAAAGATTTCTGGGGAGGCAGTTTGTCGACTTCACATCAAACGAGAGTACCTTCGGTATTTACCCTTAAAGGGAAAGAACAAATTGATTCGTTTCTTAATGAAATGGAATCCGCTCTCGTTGATCCTCTTATTATAGCAGGTCAAAAACTTGAATTTCAAACCTGGTACAGGAAGGCTTATTTTCAAGCCTGGCACAATTTTGGGCTTGTTTTTCCAAAAGGCGCCGAACGGCTTCAAGGGAGAAAAGAGAGGCAACAGGTATCGGCAAGAATAGCGATCAATCAAGGTCCATATTTTGCTGTTCTGGACAGAATGGCGATTGAACTGAAACCTTTAGTAATAGACCAGGATGTCCCTTCATGGATTGAGCGTATCTTTGAGTTTCAATTCACTAAAGCCAAAGCCGCCAGGATAGAAATCGGAAGCAAGGGGTCTCTGGCAAAGACTGCAAACAAAGGCAAAACCCTTATTTCCAAATTAGAAGGAAAGATCAGCAAAGCCGTGAGCAAAAAGACCCTGGAGTCTCAGTTATTAGCTGCAAAGGCATTTCGAGAATATCAAAACGTTCTAACAGAGATTATGCCGGCGACTGCTTCAAAAACAGTAGCTTACAATATGGCCACCCAGGCCTTTAATGAAGATCCAGCCACCAGCAAGTCTCCTTTTTTTGTGGCCAATATAGCCTATGACAAGCTCAGTGCTTCTATGCCCGGCAAGTCGACCGGCAATGACAAGATATTCTGGAACCTGGTAATTGGCCCTCTTGATTATTTATGGAACTTTGTTTGCTCGGACACTGCTTGCCATCTCCAGTCCCTTTGGGAAAAAGAAGTTTTGGTGGAAATTCAAGGAGTGTCTGATCAAAATACTTTAAACCAGATCCTTTTAGGCCAGGATGGTTATGCTGTAAAATTTGTGAATGGACCAGCCGCACCATTTGTCAGCAGAAGTCCACGGAAAGGTGGTTATTATGCAAAAACTGCTCTGGACAGGAGGATAGCTTTCAACCCCGCCTTTTTCTCGTTCTTAACAAAAGGAGATATAGCCGTAAAACTTGTGAAAGCCAATTACACCGTCTCAATCAAAGGACTGCCCACTGATATCAATCCGGAAGCCCAAATAAGACCCCATGCAACCAGCCTTGAGATTCAGTGCGCGGATAAAACCCAAAAGCTGATCAATCTCAACTATCCTGTGAGAAAGACTTTTAACTGGTTACCCGAGACCTGTGGGGATGTCATTTTTCAGATTGAGGTAGGGAATCTCATTTTAACCAAAAAGTATACAGGTTATCAAGCATTCGCCAAGTTTTTAAAAGATTTTATTGATGGACAGCGGACTTTTTATCCTAAAGAATTCCCCAGGCATAAGGCGGCCCTCAAACGTTTGGGAATCAGATATATCAGGGCAAATTATCAGTTTAATGGTAACCAGCCGCTTATAACACTTCTCACAAGCGCTCCGGGAAAAGCGCCAAGGAATATCGCACAATGCTGGGATTAGTAAAATCAAAGCGTTTCTGGAACTGGGCCGCCTGGGGCAAGCATCCAGTAGCTAGAGATTATTTCAGAGTTGGTTCTCAAGCTCCGCTATTAAAGGCGTTTTCTGATTGGGTTGAAAAAGGTTATCATATGTTAGGTTCAAACCTAAACTATTCTTCAAATTGCTATTCATGGCGTTTTTGGGCCAGAGGCTCTGAAAAAAATAACATTGTTTGCGGTGTCGGGAGAGACAGCAGTGACAGCCTTGGCCGGTCATATCCGCTACTGATTATCGGAACCGGTCCTCTGCAGGAATGGGAAGATCACTGGGACCTTTTACCGCTTGCCTGTGAAGAGCCCTGGAGTAATATAGAGCATCTAACCACAAAAAGATTCCTGGATTTTAAACAAATGGAAGATGGAGTCCGAATCATAAAGCCCCCTTATCCCAACTGGTCGGAGTTTACAAATCAAAGAGGCAACCGATTTGAGTGTTCTTCCAATAACAGTTTATTTCACCAAGATCTTAGAGGCATAAAAGAGAGTGTCGATAGCTTGACAAAAAAGACTGAATTTTTTGTTCCGTTCGACAGTGTATCGTCCAATGACCCGATTACATTGGCAGGTTTATGGCATTCCTTTTTGAAGTCACGTATCCGGGAGATTCCGAATGCAGTCTTTTTTGGCGGGACTCCGGATGATATTTATTTAGCGGTCTTTAAAAGACCTTTAGTGCCGGCTGATTTTGTTCGGTTATGGTCGGATAAGTAAGCTGTTGAGCTATTGAGGTGGTAAGCTGATGAGGTGGTAAGCTGATTGCATGCCAACCTGATAAAGTGGAGTGGAGATATCCGGCGCTCCCCGTTCCTTAGGAGGTTGTAGATGACCTCGGAAAAACGCAAGTAAGGAACTCTTCAAAAAGGATACTCTAATGCCGCGCATTTTTGACAACATAGAAAAAAGCCTTCTGCCCGCTCTCCAAGAAACCCTTGAATTATCCGACCATGCGAATTTTTGTGTGGGATATTTCAACCTTCGTGGCTGAAAAGAATTAGATTCATATATTGATACATGGTTTGGAAATGAAGGCCATTGCTGTCGCCTTCTCGTAGGAATGCAGAAATTGCCTCAGGATGAATTGCGGCAGGTAATGAGGCTTTCAAGAGCCGATAGCGGCATGGATAACCAGACGGCAATTCGTCTCAAGAAAAAATTAGCCGAGGAGTTCCGGGATCAACTGATGGTCGGCGCGCCTACAAACAAAGACGAAGTCGGCCTGCGCCGGTTAGCCGCCCAGATTAAAGCAAAAAAAGTTGTAGTTAAATTATTCCTCAGACACCCTTTACATGCAAAGCTATATCTGCTTTTCCGGCCTGATCCGGTCAATCCCGCTACAGGATATCTTGGGAGCAGCAATCTGACTTTGTCAGGCCTGTCAAGGCAGGGCGAATTAAATATAGACGTGCTTGACCATGACGCGTGCAAAAAACTCGCCCAGTGGTTTGATGATCGCTGGAATGACCGCACGCAATTGAGAAAGGCCGGGCTTTTCCTATCGGCCAGGATGCCGGATTGCTTGATGCCCGCATTAACGATGAAGATGCTGATTCAACGAGCATTACATCAGACCTGTTCGATAATGAAGATAGTACAGGTGAAAATGAGATTGAGGAGAAGGGATCTCTGAAATTCGAGAAAGACTACAAAAATAGGGTTGCTGAAATTTATGCAAAATACGCCTTAGAATATAAAAAACGTTTTAGATGGCTGCGCTCTGAGCTTTTCAGCTATGTTTGGCGAAAAAGTTGATGCTATGAAACAAATAGAGGAAAAGGCCGAAATTGCTGACAGGGTATTCAAGAATTTCCAGCAGATGCAGACAGGACACGGAATGGATTCAAAGGATTTTTCAGATGCCAAGCAGAACCTTGGCAGCCGCTTGAAGCTCCTTGCAGATGAACTGGATCGTTGCCTGGCATCAGAATATGGGATTGACAGAAACAGCATACCTTCTGAGAAAAAATACAATTAATTCCTTTTCCCAATTGATTGCAAAAACCATACAGAAAAAAGAGGTGTTAAAAAAATGGCCTCCAAGAAAAGACAATCGAATACTCCTCTAAAAGAGCGTCTTTTTAAGGAATTTTACGGTTTTTCATTTTTTAAGGCCGTAGATTTACTGGAATCTCTTCTCCCCGACAAAAAGCCGTTAGGACAGACACTCTTGCCAGATGAAGAAGCAGTGCGATTTTCAGTGAAACCCGGTTTTTCATTTCCCCCCAGCGATATTTCAAACCTAACACATAGCGACAAGAAAATACCGGTTAATATGGAAGTCACATTTTATAACCGATGCAAACCTTGAAACAGCAAAGCATGCCGACTCCAAAGAAACATTAAAAATTGAGGAGCGGTTAGAAGATAACGGAACAAAGCCGGAGATACTTTATGGCGATGCTGG
>JABZFQ010000340.1 GCA_014237365.1 Desulfobacteraceae bacterium
CGTACACTGTGGAACTTGGCGGGATAAAGGCAGAAAAACGCGATATAAAAGTAATGGATAAAAACATGTTTTTCTGCCCGGATATGGATGCTGCTGAAAATATGGAAAAACGAGTTAAAAGTGTCCGGGAAAAAGGTGATTCATTAGGAGGTATTGTAGAAATAAAGGCGGAAGGTGTGCCAAAGGGTTTGGGTGATCCGGTATTTGACAAACTTGATGCAGATCTGGCAAAGGCAATAATGAGTATAGGTGCAGTAAAGGGATTGGAGATTGGCTCCGGTTTCGAGGCTGCTGCAAAGCTGGGATCTGAAAACAATGACCCCATAACTCCTGATGGCTTTACATCAAACAATTCCGGAGGAATCCTTGCAGGTATATCCAACGGTGATGATATTGTAATACGCGCAGCAATTAAACCTATACCTTCAATTTCAATTGAACAAAACACAATTGACCGGTTCAAAAATCAAAGAACGATTTCAACTAAAGGACGTCACGATATATCGGCCATACCACGCATCAATGTTGTATGTGAAGCAATGACATGCATTGTGCTGGCAGATCATTTATTAAGACAAAAAGCAATATCATGGACAGATTAAACATAGGTATAATTGGCGGTACAGGAGGCATGGGCCGCTGGTTTAAGAATTTTTTTTCTGAAGCCGGCCACAATGTTTTCATCGCCGGCAGAAAAACGGAACTCACTTATAAAGATGTCGCCCAAAGGTGCGATGTAGTAATCTTAAGCGTACCTTTTGATGCAGCCATGTCTATTGCCAAAAGAATCGGCCCTGTAATGAGTCAGAATCAGCTTCTTATGGACTTTTGCTCCCTTAAAGAAATTATTCTAAAAAATATGCTTTCTTCTACCTCAGCTCAGGTAACAGGGACACATCCCCTTTTCGGTCCTTTTACTGATTCCATAAGGGGGCAAAACATAATTGTATGCCATGGAAGAGGAACTAAATGGCTCGAATGGCTCGAAGATGAATTTGCAAAAAAGGGAGCAATTGTTACGCATATGGATCCGGTTACACACGACCGGAATATGGCTGTTGTCCAGGGATTAACCCACCTTTTAACAATCTGCCTGGGCAGAACTCTCCAAAAATTGAACATGGCTCCTTCCGATGCTGTCTTGCATTCAACCCCTGTGTTCAGGTTAAAGATTGATTTGCTGGCACGTCTGTTTGCGCAAGATCTTGGCCTGTATACAAATCTTATAGGTAAAAACACACATGTTAAAGATGCCGTGGATACTTTTTTATCTGCTATGGATGAAGCGAAAAAATGCTTATTATCCGGTCAGGACGAAAATGCGATATCTTTTATGGAAAATATTCGAGACTTTCTCGGAGATTATTGTCAGGACGGCCTTAAAGAGAGCAATAAAATATTAACTGCTCTTTACACTTAGGAACGTGGACGAAATAACTTTCCCAAGTAGGCGCACAGATTTGGGTCGAATGTGTTTGATCTCAGATCACAAAAGTTGATGGAATAGCTTACCTATTTCAATATTTTTGGGATTTGAGATTGAACAAAGGCGGCCTGAATCTGTGATGCATGGTTGTGGAAGTTGTTTCGTCCACGTTCCTTAAGGACTCGCCCAAAGTTAACAAATTCGTAAAAAGTCTTTTCGGAGTAATTCTAACTCACCCGAATGGTTATGTATGATTGATTTACACTCCCATATCCTTCCCTGCCTTGATGATGGCGCCAGGAACATGGATGAGACGCTTGAGATGTGCCGGATCGCCGAGGCCGACGGAATACACACTATCATCGCATCTCCCCATTCCAGAAACGGTGTTTATAATAACGATGAAAAGACGATTCTGCCGGTACTGAAGAAAGTAAAAGAAGCTGTGAAGGAAAAAGGTATCTCTATAGAAATTATTCCGGCGGTTGATATGCACATTGATCCTGAAGTTGTTACTTTCTTTAAGCAAAACTCCCAGCTTCTTCTGGGGGAACGTTACGTGCTCCTGGAATTTCCCAGTCAATCAATACCACCTTATACTGGGGAATTTCTTTTTAAGATGAAATTAAAAGGATATATTCCTATCATCACTCATCCAGAGCGCAATACAATTATCCAGGGCGATATAAGTGTTTTGCACAAGTGGGTGGAAGATGGGGCAATTGTTCAGCTAACGGCAATGAGTCTCACAGGGGAGTTCGGGGAAAAGGTACGTAAGGTGTCTCTCAAAATGGTGCAATCCGGTTTGGTTCATTTTATTGCTACGGATGCTCATTCTTCGAACTGGCGAAAACCAATACTGTCGAAGGGAAGGAATGTTCTGGAAGAGATTTTGGATAGCAACAGGGCGAAGGCCATGGTAGAAGACATTCCGAAGAAAATCCTGAATGGCAAGGTGATAGAAAGTATAGAGATACAAAATTCAAATCATACTTCATCATCATTTGTAAAGCGGCTTTTTGAAAAAAAACTTTTATTAAAATAAAAGATGTAGTATAGGAATTCGGCTTGTATCTGAACGGAAACCTCAATTTCTTGCAGGTTGGGTTGATTTTTTCGTTCAGGCAATAGTTTCATTTAATTGAGTGGAGAAGAGGGCTTTAAAGCAAAAATTTATCACCAATAAAGTAAGGAGGAGGATCATCATGAAAGTCTTAAAGAAAAAGCACGGTTTTTTAATTGCTATTTCACTGTTCTTCATGGTAGCAGGGCTTATGTTTGTCCCAACCAAAGCTATGGCACAAACAACTCAGGGCGATGTAGCTCTGGAACTGGCCGAATTGTTAGGATTTGAAGTCACGACCGCTCAGGAAGCCGTTTGGGCGATTGAGGCAGTGGGAATTATTCCTAAAGATGAAGGGAAAGAATTAACGGAGGCAACTCCTGACTTCATTGGTGGATGGAAAATATCGACGGAGGCAACTCCTGACTTTATTGCCAGCCTTTATTCCGCGGTTAATAATGCAATTAATAAAGGGACGTTAATTCCTCCTTCAGTTTTGGGAAATGCTTCTGCTTTGGTTGCAGCGGCGGCTACATCGGCAGGTATGGCCAGCACTACAGCAGTGGAAGCCGTGGTTGCTGCAGGGGGAAATCAGGCGAGTGCGAGCCAGGGAGCATCATATGGAACGGCAGTGGGACCGGGACAGGCTTCTACTACTTCTACGGCTGTCACCCCCATAACTCCATCTGGGCCCGATGTAGTTGGTACGCCATCACCAAGCGAATAGCGGAAAGTCTGAAAACTTAAAAAAGGGAGATTAGTTATGATAAAAAGTAAACTATTTGTTATTATAGCGGTATCAGTCATTCTTTTGTTTGAGTCCTCTCCTGTTTTTGCTCAACTGCAGGCCCCTACCGGGGGAAAAATCAAGCTTGGTCCGGTGGAAATTCATCCATCCATTGGGCTTATGGAAACATACAGCGACAATATTTACGTAAGTTATGACGACAAGGCCAAAGAATCGGACTATATTACGACTCTTTCACCTGGTATTCAGTTTTTACTTCCCTTGAAACGTCACAGCTTTCAGGTAGGCTACAAGTCAGATATTAACCTGTATTCTGATAATGATGAGATAAATTACACAAATCATCTGTTTGGCGGGGGGCTGAGCCTCAATTTCCTCGGTGGACTGATTTTTACACTGTCTGACTATTACTCAATTGCGACGGTTCCAAGAAAGTGGAAGGAACGGGCTGGAGTTTCAGAATCGGAAGATCCATATCGTGAGCTGGATTACAAGGCAAATAACCTGAATGCAAAGGTGCGGTATAACTTTGTGGATCGCTGGGCCATTGCAGTATGGTACAATAACTATGACTATGACTATGACGAAAATTATGACGATTCAGGAAGCTATAATCGAAATCTCGGTGGAGGTTCAATATTCTATCGTTTTACTGCCAAGACAGAAGCGCTTATCGAATATAACCATTCCAAGGTAGATTATGATACGAATAACACCACAGCTAACAACAAAAATAATATGGTCTATATTGGCCTTTCCTTCGACCCGACAGCTATACTGAATGGTTATCTCAAATTAGGTTGGGCAGAAAAGAAATATGATAAGACTGTCTCCGGCAGAAATGACAGCTTAGATAAATTTTCCAGTCTCGTCGATCTTGGTTATAATATTTCTGCTTACAACCAGTTGAGATTGAAGGTTTACAGGGCTATTGAAGAAGATTTAGATACCAATGCACCCTTTACAAAAAGTGACGTCAACATGAATTTTCGACATGTCCTGGCATGGAATGAAAATATCAACCTGAACGCCAATGTTGGATACAAAACGTCTGATTTCGAAGAAAGCGCTAACGATATTGACGGTACGAACAAGATCAGGGACGACGAAAAATGGTATGGTGGAGTTGGTATTGGCTATGCAATACAGAAATGGCTGAAGTTTGATTTGAATTACACGTATGCAGATAATGACTCCAACTTCAAGAGATACGACTACTTGGAAAACAGAGTGTTTCTCAGCGCACTCGTTCACTTTTGACCTGAATTAGGCCTGATTCCCAAACCAAACGGACAAAACATGCAACATTTAAAATCTCTTTTTGTTTTTTTACTTGTTATAATATCACTCGGACTTTTAATTACAATACCATCCTCAATCAGAGCCCAGAGTGACTATATTTTAGGTCTGGAAGATATCCTTGAGATCATTGTCTGGGGGCACGGTGATCTCAAACGCAAGATGCCAATTTCTCTGGAAGGTCGGATTTCTTTTCCGTTAATCGGTGAAGTAGAAGCAGCCGGAAAGACCACGCAGCAGCTTGAGAAAGATATAGCCAAAAAACTGGCAGATGGATACATCATTCATCCCCAGGTTACGATTACTGTTAGCGAATATAAAAGTCAGAAATTCTTCATCATAGGTGAGGTAAAAAGCCAGGGAAAGTATGACCTTGCGCCGGGAACAACAGTGCTGATGGCAATAAGCATTGGAGGCGGCATGACCGAAAAGGCGGCACCCAGACGCACAAAAATTATACGTGAAGAAAATGGTAAAAAGAAAGAATTCAGAGTAACAATGGATAACATTGTCCAGCCCAATGACACCATTATCATCCCAGAGAGCTTTTTCTAAAAACCAAACAGACAACAGGAACTAAATGGACCAAACAGACCACATCAACGAAACAGACCAGATCAATCTCCGTGACTATTGGCGAATAATCCTCAAACACCGCAAACTGATCATCACCTTCTTCCTCGTCGTAGTAACGACAGTCGCCATTTATTCCCTTACAATGATTCCCGTGTATCGTTCGACTACACGAATTCTCATTGAAAGGGCAAATCCCAATATACTTTCAACCCAGGAAATGTTTGTTATCAACCCGTCGGGGCAGGATTTTTACCAAACCCAGTATAAAATCCTCGAATCACGCGCTCTTGCCCGTGAGGTAATCAAGCGTCTTAACCTGGCGGAGCATCCTGAATTCAAAGGCGTAGAGGAAGAAGCCGGCATCTTTTCGTATTTCAAAGATATTCAAAATACAATTATAAGTGAAATTAAAGGTTTTTTCAAATTCATGAAACCCTCAAGACCCGATTTTAACGAGGAGAAATATTTCGAGAAAACTGGATTTATACAGGGTATGGAATCTCATGACAATTCATGCCTGGTTAATGCCTTTTTGGGTGGTCTGAAGGTGGAGCCCATTAGAAACAGCCGTCTCGTAAATATCAGCTTTGAATCAACATATCCGGAGTTTTCAGCCCGAATTGCGAATACCCTTGTCAAGGCATATATCGACTGGAACCTCAGCCTCAAATTTAAAAGCCGGCAGGAGGCATCCAAATTCCTGGATGATCAGGTAAAGGCGGAAAAGCTCAAGCTGGAGGCAGCTGAGCTTGCCCTCCAGCAATACAGAGAAAAATATGGAGTAGCGATAATCTCATCTCAAGTTGGGGAAAAGGCCGAATACGGCCAGGCTTTGAGCCGGCAGAAGCTTCTTACCATAAGCAAACAAGTGCTGGACGTGAAAAACAAGCGCATCGAAGCTGAGATCAAATACATAAATGCTCTCAAGTTATCAAAAGATTTCATAAAGGCTGAAGCTATTCCTGAAGTGATCAACAGTCCCGTTATAATTTCAATAAAACAAAACGAGGTTGATCTCCTCCGCGAAAAGGCCGAAAAGTCTCAAAAATTTGGACAGAAACATCCCGTCATAATCGCCCTTAATCAGGAGATCAAAAAACTCAGGAAGCAGAAATATCAAGAAATCATAAATATAGTATCTGCCATGAAGGAAAAATATGAAATTGCCTTGAGCCAGGAACATGCCCTGCAGAAAACCCTTGGGCTCAGTCAGGATGAAACCATTAGCAGGAACAAGATCGCCGTCCAGTATCAGATGCTCCAGCAGGAAGCAGACTCAAGCCGTCAGCTCTACGATATGCTCCTAAAACGTTTCAAAGAAACAAACGTATTTGAGGAAAACCGAACCATCAACATCCATGTGGTCGATTATGCCGAGGTACCCAAGTTTTCCGTTAAACCGCAACTGAAATTAAATCTTTTTCTTGCCGTTATAGTGGGACTGTTCATGAGCGTCGGGATGGCCTTTTTCATCGAATATCTGGATAATACAATAAAGAATCCAGAGGATCTGGAGCGGTATTTCCAGCTTCCCTACCTCGGCCCTGTTCCTCATTTTGATATAAAAAAACCGAAAACAGACCAGCCTGATGAGTTTATTATTGTCAGTGAACCAAAATCATCAGCAAGTGAGGCGTACAGGGGGCTTCGAACGGGAATTCTCTTCTCCACACCAGTTCAATCCCCCCGCTCTATACTTGTTACAAGTGCCGGTGCAGGAGAAGGGAAAACGATTACCTGCGCAAATCTGGCCATCGCCATGGCACAGGCAGGAACAAAAGTGGTGCTCCTTGATTGCGATATGAGAAAGCCCCGACTTCATCGAATGCTTGGTATCAGAAACGAGCAAGGTCTTTCCAGTATTCTGGTAGGAGAAAGTGAGTGGCGAGATATCCTTGTGTCGACGAATATTCCCAATCTGGATTTTATTCCCGCCGGGCTTATTTCCCCGAATCCAGCAGAATTAATCGGTTCGGAACGAATGCAGAATCTTATCAATGAACTGAGAGAAAAATATGGCAGGATCATTATTGATAGCTCACCTATTGCTGCCGTTACCGATCCTGTTATCCTTTCCAGGCTTGTCGATGGTGTAGTTTTGGTCATCCATGCCGGCATTACCAGCCGGGACATTATCGCAAACGGCGTCCGTCAGCTACGAGACGTCCATGCCCATATCCTGGGATCGGTACTCAATAATGTGGATATCGAAAAAAATAGTTACTACTACTATTATCAGTACTACGGCGAAAAAGACGGCAAAAAGGAAAAACGCAATAATTAGGAACGTGGACAAAATAACTTCCCCAAGTAGGCATCACAGCTTCAGGCCACCTTTGCCCGATCTCAAATCACAAAAATATCAAAATAGATAGGCTTATTCCATCAACTTTTGTGATCTGAAATCGAACAAATCTGACCCAAATCTATGCGCCTACTTGGGGCAGTTAATTCGTCCACGTTCCTAACATTTACTATTGTGCTATTTTTTGGCATCCTTCATTTACCAGTTTACACTTTTTTCGAAAAAGCGTGTATTATCGAATTGAATGCCGATATCGAAACTGGAAATTTGAAATTAGGTAACGCATCTACATCTTTCTATTTTTCCAATTTCTATTTTCAAATTTCACTGCCAAAACACAAGATCAACAAAGTGTAAACTACTTTTGACTTGTCGTGAAGGATGCCATTTATTTCATAAAAAAAGATATTTTTTATTGTTAAAACATATTATTAGTACTAAAGATTTTTTATTTGATGAACTATTTATGCCCGGGAGGAAAAAATGAAAAAAAGAATCATTGTTACATCCTGGATAATTGTTATATTATTAATTTTACCCTGCATTGTTTTTGCCGGTAGCGTTATGCTGACTTGGAAAGCGAGCCCTGAGCTGGATCTATCCGAATATTGGGTATATTATGGAACATCATCGCATGTATATGGGCCATCTATACCTGTGGGTAATGTTACAAGCTATACAGTTAGTGAGCTTGATGAAGAAAAGACTTATTATTTCTCAGTTACAGCAGTAGATACTTCGGGAAACGAAAGTGGATATTCAGTAGAAATTACGGTAACTATGCTCTCAATTCCCCCAGACATTGCGATAACAACTCCAACGACTGCCGGAACATATGATACTGCTGATGCATTAATAACCATATCCGGCGATGCTTCAGATAATGTAGGTGTAAACGAAGTTACATGGGCAAACTCGACTGGCGGAAGCGGAACGGCAACCGGCACAGAAACCTGGACTGTGTCTGACATTGTGTTGGCTGAAGGCGAAAACATAGTGACAGTTACCGCTGCAGATGCTGTAGGAAATGAAAATAGCGCTTCTCTGGCAGTAACATATACACCGCCTCCCACTCCTGTAATTTCAGACTTGACCGTAGCCTCTGATGCGACTTATGTGATTGTTGATGGTCTTGATAATGGTTCAATAGCTTATGTGGACAGTAATTCCACTTACAGCAATTTGCCAAATGTCTTAAAAAATGCTACCTATATCAGGACATCTATTAATGACGGAACCAGTACAACAAAACCATTTATCAGTTTTACTGTTAATAAAGATGTTACCGTTTGTATTGCTCATGATGACAGAATAGATCCTAAACCATCCTGGCTGCCGTTTAAAAACAAAACTGAAGCTGATTTAGCTATTGGAAATGAAGTGATGAACATATATACCAAATTTGTTCGCGCAGGCAAAGAAGTAAGGTTGGGCGGAAATGAAGGTGATATTAATTCCAATATGTATACTGTTATTATAGTTGAAAAATAATAGCGAAAGCCGATGGATACTCCATCTCCAGCGTTGTCGAGGGTTTGCAGTAGACTTACTACGGCTTCACTTTTGACGTATTGGGGAATCCTGGGGCATTCTTGATTTTCGCTCAATTCAGGTATAAATGAGGGAGGATATTATGGATAGAAAAACAACTATCTTTGGTATATCTGTATTATTAATATTTCTAATCGGATTTTATTCCAATGCTCTCGGTGCAACATTGTCCTGGACTGCCAGTACCGGTGAAGTTACTGGATACAATCTTTATTATAGTGAAAGCGAAGGAAGCTATAGCTTACATGTGGATGTCGGCAATGTTATTTCTTATAGCACAGATTTTCTGTCATTAACAGTAGGCACACCTTACTACTTTGTTGTAACTGCTTACAATTTTGCAGGCGAAAGCGGCTATTCAAATATGGTTTCATTGACCCCGGCCGATACAACGCCGCCCATACCTCCCGAAGAGTTGGAAGCAACAGAGGTGCTAGAATAGCATGGATTCTATGATTTAATTGCGTTGCACTAAGGAACGTGGACGAAATAACTTCCACAACTATGCATCACAGCTTCAGGCCAGCTTTGCCCGATCTCAAATCACAAAAATATTGAAATAGCTCGCTATTCCTTCAACTTTTGTGATCTGAGATCGAACAAATCTGACCCAAATATGTGCGCCTACTTGTGGAAGTTAATTCGTCCACGTTCCTAATTACAATTTGAATTAGGAGCAATAAAATGAAAAATTTAGTAGAAGTTGTTTTTCGTAATTCTGTTATTTATAATTTCAGCGAAATAGGATTTGTAAGGAAAATTTCGAAACCACTACTATTTTTTTTGTTTTTTATCCTGCTTTTCCCAGTAATGACCGGTCTTGCAGATGCGGATGTTATTTACTTTGATGATATTACCACTGGTGATTTTGAAGCCGTTCCTTTGGAATACTGCGGGTTTAACTGGGGTACAAATGAATTCGGTGTGGTTTCTGATAATGCTTACTCGTCTTACCATTACAATAATACCTATGGTTCCCCTTCGGGAGAATATGCGGCTTTTAATGACAGGGGCAAGGAAAATCTTATTGTAACTTCTATTTCAGGAAACAACTTTGTTTTTAATGGTGCATACTTTTCCGGATGGGCACAGGAGGATCAATGCTTTGAATTTACTGCCACCTCAATTACTGTTTATGGATACAGGGATGAAGTTTTAGTTGGAACGGTTTCTATGGATCTCTCTAATAGCCAATATGACTGGCTCAAAGCTGACATGGACGGCATCAATAAGCTTCAATTCGTGTCTTCCGGAAATAATAAGTTCTGGATAATGGATGACTTTACTTTTAACGAAAATATTCCTGCTGATGCAATTGCTCCTGAGATCGCAGTAACGTATCCAACAAGTGGGGCAACTTATGAGACTAATGTATCTACTCTTGATATATCAGGCACTGCATCAGATAATGTCGGTGTTATCAGCGTAACATGGTTCAGCTCCGGTAGCGGAAATGGGACAGCTATTGGTACGAAAAATTGGTCAATATCAAACATTGAGCTTGTTGAAGGAAACAATATAATAACTATATGGGCAAAAGATGCTGCAGGTAATGAAAACGGTGCAACACTGAAAGTAACCTATACTCCGCCTCAACCCACTCCTGTAATTTCAGATTTGACCGTAGCCTCTGACGCGACTTGTGTGGTTGTTGATGGTCTTGATAATGGTTCAAAAGCTTATGTGGACAGTGGTTCCACTTATAGCAATTTACCAAATGTCTTAAAAAATGCTACCTATATCAGGACATCTATTAATGACAAAACCAGTACAACAAAACCATTTATCAGTTTTACTGTTAATAAAAATGTTAGCGTTTGTTTTGCCTATGATGATAGAATAGATCCTAAACCATCATGGCTGCCGGTTAGAACCGATACCGGAACTGATTTGTTAATTGGGAATGAAGTGATGAGCATATATGCCAAATTTGTTCGCGCAGGCAAAGAAGTAAAGTTGGGCGGAAATGAAGGTGATATTAATTCCAATATGTATACTGTTATTATAGTTGAAAGGTAATTAGGAAAAGGGAAGTTAATTCGTCCACGTTCCTAAACATAAAAAAAGCAGGGCAAATGCCCTGCTTTTTTTTTACAATAGTATGTTCAGATTAATAGAATTTGAGTAACGGTTCACAGTTTTATGTTTTGAACAACCGGTAAACTTTGAACGGTTACAAATTTTGAGAGGGTAATATTCATGAAAAACATCCTGGTTGTTGGAGGAGCGGGTTATATCGGCTCTTACATGTGTAAATATCTGGCAAAAAAGGGTTATAATCCCATAGTGCTTGATAATCTTGTATACGGTCATCGGCAGGCAGTAAGGTGGGGGCCTTTTATCGAAGGTTCCATGGCAGATTCAAAACTGCTGAAAAGCATATTTACAGAATGTCGTGTTGAGGCTGTCATGCATTTTGCTGCATTTTGTTATGTTGGAGAATCAGTATCAGAACCTGATAAGTATTACCGGAATAATGTGGCAAATACTCTCAATTTGCTTGAGGTTATGATTGAGAATAATGTACGGTACTTCATCTTTTCTTCCTCATGTGCTACCTACGGGGAACCAATAGAAATTCCCATTACGGAACGGCACCTACAAAATCCGATTAACCCTTATGGCAGAAGCAAACTCATGGTGGAACAGATCCTGAAGGATTTCAGCAATGCCTATGGTTTAAAATATGTTTCTTTGCGTTATTTTAATGCAGCCGGAGCTGACCCTGACGGTGAGGTTGGAGAGGATCACAGGCCCGAAACACATCTTATCCCCCTGGTGCTTCAGGCAGCCCTTGGGCAGAGGGAGAGAATAGATATTTTCGGAGATGACTATCCTACAAAAGATGGCACATGTATTCGAGATTATGTCCATATTGTCGATCTGGCTCAGGCTCACCTTCTTGCTCTGGAAAGGCTTATGAATGGCATGCAGGAAGGAGAATATAATTTAGGGAATGGTGACGGCTTTTCAGTAAAAGAAGTAATTGAGGTTGCACGAAATATTACGGGCAGGACAATTACTTCAAGGGTTACAAAGAGACGTCCTGGGGATCCTGCAGTACTGATTGGTTCCAGCAAAAAGGTTATCAAGGAGCTTGGTTGGAAACCTCAATTTGCCGATCTTTCTACAATAATTGAAACAGCCTGGAAGTGGCACAAAAGTCATCCTGAAGGTTGGTAATGAGACAATAGCTTTGGATTAAGCTTTGCGGTAGCACAAACAATCTGCTGTAAATGACAATTCTTTAAGCGAAGCATTGTTTTGACTTCGCTTTTTTTATTTTCTAAATATTGTATTTGACATTAGGGAAAATTAAGAGATATTTTTGTAAATTTCTGATTAGAGAATTTATCATTATGAATAAAAAATACTCAGAACCTCATGGCGGGACTCTTGTAAATCTTCTTGCTGATTCAGAACGCTGTAAGCTGCTTAAAAACATTTCACTTAAACTCCCGGATATTACACTTAATGAGAGGCAGCTCTGCGATCTTGAACTCCTTGCAACCGGTGTTTTTTCGCCTTTAAAAGGTTTTATGGTACGTTCTGAATATGAATCTGTATTGGACCGAATGCGTCTTCAAAACGATATGCTCTGGCCTATACCTGTTTGTTTTGATATTACAAACACAAAAGCGAGCACAATTGAGGCAGGCCAGTCTGTAACTCTCAGAGATCCTGAGGGTTTTCTTCTTGCAATTATGCATATTGAAGATTTTTGGGAAATAGAACGCGAAAAAGAATGCTTAAAAATTTATGGGACTCTGGATCAAACACACCCTGGAGTAAATTATCTTTTCAATAAATCCGGTGATTATTACATAGGCGGTAAACTGGAAGTATTAAACCTGCCAATACACTTTGATTTTAAACAGTTGCGTATGTCTCCGGAAGAAGTTGCAATTATATATAAAAAACTTGGCTGGAAGAGAGTTGTTGGATTCCAGACCAGAAATCCTATTCACAGGCCGCAGTTTGAAATGACTATTAAAGCAATGCAACAAGCCGGTGCCAATTTACTCATTCTTCCCATTACAGGTATAGCAAAAGCTGATGATTTTGATCACTATATAAGGGTAAGGTGCTATCGTGAAGTGACCAATCACTATCCGCCGGATTCTTACTTATTAAATTTACTACCTCTTGCCATGCGAATGGCCGGGCCAAGAGATGCGCTCTTAGACGCAATTATATCAAAAAATTATGGATGTACTCATTTTATTATAGGACATGAGCATGGGAGCCCAGGCCTGGATAGCAAGGGGAGGCCCTTTTATGACAGCAATATGACCAGGGATCTGTCAGAAAAATATAGTAGTGAAATTAATATAAGCGTTATCCATTTTGAGGAGATGGTTTATCTGCCTTTTGAAGATGAATTTCGTTTTCAAAATGAAGTTCCTGCTAATACTCAAACAATATCTCTAAGTGGTTCAGATATTCGGGAAAGAATTCGTTCGGGAAGGCGGATACCTGAATGGGCTACATTCCCTAAGGTAGTTAAAGAACTTCAAAAAGCTTATCCACCTCCTCATAAACAAGGATTTACAATCTTTTTAACAGGTCTTTCAGGTGCAGGGAAATCTACAATTGCAAAAATTCTTTATGCTCGTTTTCTGGAAATAGGGGAAAGACCTGTTTCCCTCCTTGATGGCGACATCGTCCGCCATAATCTATCCAACGAATTGAGCTTTTCTAAGGAACACCGCGACATAAATGTTCGACGTATTGGCTTTGTTGCAAGTGAAATCACTAAAAACCGTGGTATTGCTATATGTGCACCCATAGCACCATATTCGGTTACAAGGTCACAAATAAGATCAATCATAGAAGCTTATGGAGGTTTTGTAGAAGTTCATGTGTCCACTCCAATTGATGTATGTGAAAAAAGAGATAGAAAAGGGATGTATGCAAAAGCCAAAGCAGGACTTATAAAGGGATTTACAGGAGTAGATGATCCTTACGAACTTCCTGAATCACCTGAGTTGCGCATAGATACCACCGAGATGACTCCTGACGAGGCAGCAAAAGAAATTTTGTTATTTTTGGGGCAAAAAGGCTATATCTAGAGATAAAATATATGTATCTTTCATACTACAACTTAAATAAAAAACCTTTCCAAATCAGCACAGACCCAAAATTTTTATGGATAGGTGAAAAACACAAAGAAGCTTTAGCAGTTCTAACATATGGAATACTTGATAATAAAGGGTTTCTTCTTCTAACTGGCGATGTAGGCACAGGTAAAACTACAATCATAAATGCTTTGATAAACAGCCTTGATGATGATGTAATTATAGCACATGTCACTGATCCATGCCTGAAAAATCTTGACTTTTTCAACTTTATTGCAACTAAATTTTTAATAGATAAAAAATTCAGCACCAAAGGTGAGTTCCTTAATCATCTAAGCAAATTCTTGAATGATGCTTATGCAAAGGATAAAAAGGTATTACTTATAATTGATGAGGCCCAGAGATTAAAACCTGAGCTTCTCGAAGAAATACGACTTTTGTCGAACATAGAAAGACAGGATACAAAACTTTTAAATATATTTTTTGTAGGTCAAAAAGAATTTAACAATATATTAATAGAACCGGAGAACAGAGCCTTAAGGCAGAGAATTACGATAAACTATTATATCAAGCCGTTGACTGAAAATGAAACAAAAGAATACATAAAGTGCCGTTTAAATATTGCCGGTTCTGAAAAAAATATTTTCAGCTCAAGTGCAATTAGAGAGATCTTTTCTTTTTCTAAGGGTTTCCCGAGATTAATAAATATAATATGTGATTTGGCCTTGTTAACCGGATATGTTAAAGAGCAAAAAACAATAAATGAACTTATTATAAAGGAATGCGCTAAAGAGCTTCAAATACCTGCTGAAGAAGCTATAGAAGATGATTCAAATATTGAAACAGGCAGGCTGAAGCCCGTTGCCAGAGTGGTTGGATGTTTCTTTCTGTTAGTTGGCCTGATTATTCTAACATGGTATATTAGTTATCCTGCAGATTTCAAAATAAAACTTTCTAATATAAATAAATATATGACGCAAATTATTGATAATATCAATAATTCAAAATCAGAACAATTGCTTCAATCCAGTTCAACAACTATTAATTCCAAGTCTGTTGCACAAAAGTATTCAATAAATCAGATTGATTCCAGACAAAATAAACAAGTTCAAATTTCTGAAGAGCAAGACGAATTATTAGAGGATAAAAATATTTCAAATAAAAACCTGTCAGATAATAATGGAGATCACCTTGATAAATTAGGTGTTGTACCCAAACAAATTCCAGATAAAAATATTATCATATATTTCAAATACAATACAAACGAACTTTCAGAAAATGCTTTAATAAAACTTAATGAAGCTGCTGAGATAATGATTCAAAATCCTGACGTATACATTATTATTAAAGGCTATACCGACACTTTCGGCAATTACAAATATAATAAGGTGCTTTCTATGTTCAGAGCTAATATCGTAAAAAGCTATCTTACAGGCAAAGGAATTGAGCCAACAAAAATTAAAGCCATTGCAATGGGGCCGGAAAACTCCATAGATACTAATGAAACTGCAAAAGGGAGAAAAATCAACCGCAGGGTTGAAATAGAGTTTTTAACCCAAGGTTTAAACAAAACAGGATAAAACTATGGCAAAAAACAATAGAAATATTCAGATTGTTTGGGGAGTTGTACTGGTACTGGCAGGAATCGGCGTATTTTTCATGATACCACAGAAAATGCTGGAAATTCAAAAAATCGAACATTTTTCTTCAGCTATTTTTTTTATACGTTTTTGTTTCTATTTTTTAGGCGTTCTGCTTATAGGTGGTGGAGCAAAAAAGATTTATGATAATTATAGATTTCCAAAAAAATAAAAATTACAAATAAAGAAATGGTTTAGATGAAAATCGGACCCTTACCAAAATTATTAAATAGGTTGAAAAGTACTAAGGCCGCCTCTGATTTGCAGTACCTCAAATCAGAGGTGAAATATAGGACAAAGCTTCAAGAGATCGGCAATAAAATAAATGCAGCTTCGAATTTGGATGAAATACTAATAGGCCTGAAAAATAAAATTACTTCTCTTTTTGAAGCTGAAAGAATCACTGTTTATGTTATCGACAAAGAAAGAAAGGAGCTGGTATCAAGGTTTAAGAGCGGCGATGAAATTTCTGAAATACGCATACCTGTATCAAAAAACAGTTTAGCAGGATATTCTGTTTTAAAACAAGAACTTATAAATATTAAAAATGTGTATGATGAAAAGGAGCTTTCTGCAATTGATCTTGAAATGAAATTCGATAAAAGCTGGGATAAAAAAACAGATTTTAAAACAAAACAGGTTCTGGTTGTTCCTGTTATTTTCAGAAACCATCTGCTTGGTGCCTTTCAACTGATAAACAGGATTAACGACAGCACATTTACAATAAAAGATGGGCAATCTGCGATGGAGCTGGCCAAGGTACTTGGAATAGCTCTGTTTAACCAGAAAAGAATGGTAAGAGCCAGGCCCAATAAATTTAGTTATTTGCTTGAAAATCAAATTTTGTCTCAAAAAGAGCTTGATAAAGCCGTAGCTAATGCAAGAAGGCGAAAAGATCTCATCGAAACTATTCTGGAAAAAGAGCTTAAGATTTCAAAAAATGAGATAGGCAAATCTTTAAGCAAATTTTATAATGTTCCATTTATCAGATACAATGAAAATACCCCGATTCCTGATGAGCTTCTTGCAGGTTTTAAAGTCTCCTTCATGCGCAAAAATTTATGGGTGCCCCTGCGAATTGAAGATGGCAACATAGTAATTGTAATAGATAATCCATATGATCTGCAGAAAATTGATGTAATAAGATCTCTCTTTCCAGGCAAAAAAATCAAATTCTACGTTTCATTAAAACAGGATATTCTTGATTTTATTACACTGTTTACCCATGATAAAAAACAGCTTGCAGCGATTGATGAAATCCTTTCTCAGTTGCAGGAAGAGGAAGATGAAATAGAAGAAGCGCAAACTTTAATAGTCGAGGAAGACAGCGCTATTATTCAACTTGTCAACAAGATCATTCTTGATGCTTATGACAGAAGAGCCTCGGATATTCATATAGAGCCGGCACCTGGAAAGGAAAGTACTCTGGTCCGCTTAAGAGTTGACGGTGCTTGCTCTACTTATCAAACTATTCCATATAACTATAAGAATGCGGTAGTATCACGTATCAAGATAATGGCAGACCTTGATATTGCCGAACGTCGCAAACCGCAGGACGGAAAGATAAAATTCAAAAAATACGGCGGTAAGGATATTGAACTAAGAGTCGCAACCTTACCTACTCAGGGAAGAGTTGAAGATGTCGTACTTCGCATTCTTGCTGCAGGCGAGCCCATAGCGCTTGAAAGAATGAATTTTTCAAAAGATAATCTTGAAAACTTTATAAGCACAATCACAAAGCCCTATGGTATTATTTTTGTTTGCGGTCCAACGGGTTCAGGCAAAACTACCACACTTCATTCAGCTCTTGGTTATATTAATAAACCTGAAATAAAGATTTGGACCGCTGAAGATCCAGTTGAAATTAGTCAGAAAGGTTTGAGGCAGGTACAGGTTAACCCCAAAATAGGATTTGATTTTGCTGCTGCAATGCGTGCATTTTTGAGAGCAGATCCGGATGTTATTATGATAGGTGAGATGCGGGACAAGGAAACAGCCCGGATCGGAATAGAAGCATCGCTAACCGGACATCTTGTATTTTCAACCCTTCATACCAATACTGCTCCTGAGAGCATAATAAGACTTCTTGATATGGGAATGGATCCGTTCAACTTTGCAGACGCTATTTTATGTATTCTCGCCCAGCGCCTGGTTCAAACACTTTGTGCGGATTGTAAACAGGCATACCATCCTTTTAAAGAAGAATATGATGAGCTTGTAAGGGAATATGGTATTGAAAAATTCAAAAAAGATATAAACATACCTTACTCACCGGATTTGGCTTTAAACAAAGCAAATGGCTGTGAAGCCTGTAACAATAGCGGGTATAGGGGTCGAATGAGCATACATGAGCTGTTAATGGGAACTGATGAAATAAAAAGATTGATACAAACAAATGCGAGAATGGAAGAAATAAAAGACCAGGCTATAAAGGACGGCATGAAAACACTTAAACAGGATGGAGTTGCAAAAATTTTTGATGGGCAATGCGATCTTATCCGGGTCAGAACGGTCTGTATAAAATAAATAAATGAATAAACAAGTATCATCAAATAAAAACCAGTTTTTTTTGCAGAAAACCACTCTGAAATCTACCATAAAAGATCAATCAGGAGCCGGCAAAGCCCGGATAGGCAAGTTTTTGAGTAAATCAGGAGCCGGTAAAACACGGATAGGCGAGCTTCTGAGTAAAGAGGGATATATTACAAGTGCCCAGTTAAAGAATGCTCTAAACTATCAGAAAACAAATTCGCTAAGGCTGGGCAGCATACTCATCAAACTTGGCTACATAGATGAAGAAAGCATACTAAATGTACTGAGCCGCATTTATAATTACCCTGCTGTAATAATATCAGAAAAACATCCGGATCCGGATGCTCTCAAGATCATATCTTACGAAGTCGCTAAAAAATATATGGTTTTTCCTTTAAAGTTTGAAGGGAAAAATCTTGTAGTCACTATGTCGGAGCCTACTGATACGACCGCTGTTGAAAACTTGCAAAAAGAGATCCAGCGGAATTTAAAGGTCAGTGTGTCTTCTGAACAGGATATAATCGAAGCTTACAGAAAATATTACAAGATAAGTGATGAAGAATATAATAAATATGGATTAAAAGAAGAAGAAGAAGAAACTATCCCGATCACTGTTGTTGATGACTTTGGTTCTCTGGTTTCAGAAGCAGCAGGTGAAATTGAGCTGCAGAGCATTCAGGAAGAAGAAGATGCCGGCATGGATCAATATCTTGCCTCCGATGTTCCAATTATCAAACTTGTTAACGGCATTCTTATAAAAGCTATGAACGAGGGTGTCAGTGATATACACATTGAACCTTTCGAGAAGTCATTGCAGGTTAGATACAGACTGGACGGCTCTCTTTATAAATCTATGAATTTGCCTCTCAATATTAAAAATGCCTTAACCTCAAGGCTGAAAATTCTATCTGGTCTGGATATCGCCGAACGGCGTGTGCCGCAGGACGGCAGAATCAAGATGCGTTTTGGCAAAAACAAGACAGTTGATCTGAGGGTCTCAAGCCTGCCGACTCTTTTTGGTGAAAGCATTGTCATGCGTATTCTTGATCAAAGCGCACTCAATGTAGACCTGACGAAAATGGGATTCGAGCAAAAAACATATGAAACGCTTAATGGTTGTATTGCAAGGCCATATGGTCTTCTTCTTGTAACCGGTCCGACAGGCAGCGGCAAAACAACTACACTGTACTCTATTCTTAATAAACTTAATACAGAAGACACAAAAATACTTACGGCCGAGGATCCGGTTGAATTTAATTTTAGAGGAATAAACCAGGTGCCTGTTAAAGATGAAGTTGGAATGACTTTTGCTGCCGCTCTTAAATCGTTTTTGAGACAGGATCCGGATATAATAATGGTTGGCGAAATCCGTGATCACGGAACAGCAGAAATTGCTATAAAAGCCGCTATGACCGGGCACCTGGTTTTCAGCACTCTTCATACAAATGACTGTCCTTCAACCATAGGACGTCTTATAGATATCGGTATACCATCTTACATGGTAGCTGCTGCTGTAACCATGGTATTATCACAAAGACTGGCCAGAAGGCTTTGTAAAAAATGCAAGGCATTGGTTAATAAAACCAACCCATATGAATTAGAGAGTATGGGATTCTCCAAAGAGGAAATCCCAAATTTGAAAATTTATGAAACAAAAGGTTGCCAAACATGCAAAGGCTCCGGCTACAAAGGCAGAGTAGGCTTATATGAGCTGATGAAAATAACCGACGAAGTTGCTAAGGCAATAAATGCCAATGTTCCTGAGGAACAACTTAGAAAAACAGCCATACAGGAAGGTATGGTTACTTTGAGGGACTCGGGCCTGACTAAAATTAGAGAGGGAGTAACCTCTATTGATGAAATTCTAAAAAAAACAACCATAACCAAAGAGGCTTTGCCCGCATATCTTGTGAATCCTGATGTAGAAAAATATGAAGATAAAGAGGTGATTGTCCGTGAAGGCAATAAAGATATAGATTTTTTCAAGCTTATGCAGGGTGGTTTAATTGTTGTTAAGGGAGGCAAAAAAATAGCTGAAATTGTGCAGCCCGGTGAATATTTTGGAGAAATATCAGCTATAACCGGAGAACCTCGATCTGCCAGCATTATTTCAAAGGGAAGGACTATTATAAAACGATTCCCAGGCGATAAGCTCTATGAACTAATTGAGAAACATCCTGATGTTGCCAAAAATTTATTCGCGGTAATTGCTGCTCGTCTAAATAAGGCTGACAAGATTATGCTCAGGTTGATTAATGATAGAAAACAGAATAAATAAAATGCGTATAGGTATTGGATATGATGTGCACAAACTGGTTCATGGTCGGAAGCTGATTCTTGGAGGAATCATTATCCCCTTTGAAAAAGGTTTATTGGGCCATTCAGATGCAGATGTGCTTGTCCATGCTTTATGTGACGCCCTTTTAGGTGCAGCCGGTTTAGGTGATATTGGTCAACATTTCCCGGATACAGATCCTGAATTCAAAGACATTCACAGTATAAAACTTCTTGTAAAAACCTGCGCAATAATCAGTAGAAAATGCTTTAAAATAAATAACATAGATTCTACGATTTTTGCACAGGAACCAAAAATTGCTCCTTTTAAAGAAGCCATGAAAAAAAACATCGCTCAGGCAATAGAAATTGAACCTGCCCGCATCAATATCAAAGCCACCACAACTGAAGGCCTCGGGATGATTGGAAAAGGGGAAGGAATTGGGGCTATGTGTATAGTTCTTATTAGGGCTCGGTAAAAAATAACTTGGTAGAATTTGTTTGATCTCAGATCACAAAAGTTGATGGAATAGCGAGCTATTTCAATAATTTTGGGATTTGAGATCAAATAAAGGCGGCCTGAAGCTGTGATGCATAGTTGTGGAAGTTATTTCGTCCACGTTCCTAATGCTTTCAACATTTGCCGTAAATTTAATTGATTTGATTGAACAAAATCGCAGGAAAAATTGATTGGGGTTATAGTATGAACAAAAAAAAGCACATCGGGCAGCGAGGATTTACTCTGATTGAGATGCTTATCGTCATAATAATCATAGGTCTTCTCGCCTCTCTTGTGGGACCAAAATTATTTACAAAAGTTGATAAGGCCAGGATTAAAACTGCAAAAGCGCAGATCGAATTGTTGTCCGCAGCAATTGATACATATCGTCTAGATATGGGAAAATTTCCTGCAACATTAAAAGAGTTGAGAAGCTCCGATGATCCCAGATGGGAAGGACCATATCTTCCAAAAGCAATTCCGCCTGATCCGTGGAATAACTCTTACGAGTATAAATATCCGGGCAAACATGGCGCTTATGATATCATTTCGTACGGGGCAGATGGTAAACCAGAAGGAACAGGAAACGATAGGGATATCGTTAGCTGGGAATAATAACAATGCTCTTAGGTGAAATCCTGGTTAAAAATTTTGGAGTTGATCCTGTTGATGTTGAAAAAGCATTGCAGTTTCAGGCTAATTTTGAAGGAATGCTTGGCTCAATCCTCATCAACATGGGAATCATCTCTGAGGAGACTCTGGTTTTCGCCTTATCAGATCAACTAAATCTTAAAACATTTAAGGATATCAATATCAATGAAGTAGATTTCAGGCAGCCGCCGGCCCTTAAAAATGTGAATATACCCTTTTTGCTGCAGCGGTGCTGGCTTCCTTTGAATAAAAAAAATGGCACGGTCTTTTTCGCCGCTGCTAATCCCCTTGATTATGAAGTAACCCAATATCTTAACGGCCTTAGTATGGATTGGGATACGTATTTGGTGACCGAGTCACAGTTCAGGGAACTGGAGAGCGAGCACTCCCTTGCACAGGAAACCAATGGAATGGGATATCCGGATATTTCGGATATGCTGGATACTGAGATTGACAAACTGCGTGAACTTGCATCAGAGGCCCCCATTGTAAATCTTGTCAATACGTTTATAGCAAGAGCGGTCAGTCGCGGGGCATCCGATCTTCACTTTGAACCTTATAAGAATATGTATCGTGTGCGCTTCCGAATCGACGGGATTCTCCATGACATTGATTTTTTACCCTTGAAAATGCAGCTTCCTGTGGCGTCCAGGATAAAGATCCTTTCCGGAATGGATATCTCTGAAAGAAGAAAACCCCAGGACGGTCAGATATCCATGAAAGTATCTTCCAAAGAACTGGACATCAGGGTTTCTACTCTCCCCTTAGCGGACGGGGAAAGCCTGGTTTTACGTTTTTTGGTTAAAGAAGCGGTAAAGTATGAGTTAGAGACCCTTGGTCTGGAAACGGATCTTGCCATAACTTTAAAAAAAGATATTTTTAAATCTTCAGGAGTTATTCTCCTTGTCGGACCCACTGGAAGCGGCAAAACGACTACTTTGTATTCCTGCCTCAATAAAATAAACAGCGAAGACAAAAAGATAATAACCATAGAAGATCCTGTGGAATATCATTTGGATGGAATTAACCAGATACAGGTTAGGCCCGAAATCGGCTATGGATTTCTTAATGCTTTAAGAAGCATCCTTCGTCAGGACCCTGATATTATTATGATTGGAGAAATAAGAGATGGAGAAACAGCCAGAATTGCTATGCAATCTTCCCTTACAGGGCATCTTGTCTTCAGTACAGTCCATACTAATGACGCGCCTTCAGCCTACATGCGTCTCATTGATCTTGGCGTGGAAGAGTACCTGATAAATTCTTCTTTGATTTCCATAATAGCGCAACGACTGGTAAGAAGGGTATGTCGCGATTGTACAAAACCGGCTCCTCTTGATTATGCCACCATTAAGACGTATGGCCTTGATGTTCTGGCTGAAAAATACAATTTAAAGACTTTGCAAGCTGTGGAGGCCGTGGGATGCCTGGCTTGCAACCAAACCGGTTATAAGGGTCGGGTCGGTATCATGGAGTATCTCAAATGCACTCCCGAGATTAAAACCATGCCAAAAGACAGCGGATTTTCTTTAAATGCAAGAAAGTACATGTCAGATAACAATATCAGAAGCCTGACAAAAGATGGATTCCTTAAAGTTATCAAAGGAATTACAACAATTGACGAAGTTTTGAGAGTTTCGGGGTAATGAAAAATTTTGTATATACTGCCTACGACGGGGCTGGTGCCAAACATCAGGGTGAGCTTTCTGCTATTAATATTGAGTCCGCCAAATTCAAGTTAAAAGAGCTTGGATTGATTCCTGTCAAGATTGATTACGTGGATAATGCTGCCAATAAGGTTAACGAACTCTTGCAGTTCAACCGCGGACCCAGGTTATCCGAAGTGGAATTTTTGACTTCTCAACTTTCGTTATTGCTAAAAAATGGTATTAAAATAGATCGAGCGCTGGAAATAGCAAAAAAAGGGATAAGAAATAACAGGCTCAGAAAAATTGTTGACGAGGTTTGCGATGACGTAAGAAGAGGAACTCCTCTTTCCGTCTCTCTTGAAAAAAACCTGGATGTTTTTGATCTCCTTTATGTCAGCATTGTCAGGATCGGAGAGGCAACAGGACGACTGCCCGATATTTTTGCAGATCTGGCATCCAATTTGAATTTCAGACAAAAGATATCTGTAAAAACACGTCAGGCAATGATTTATCCATCCATAATCTTTATTGTTTGTCTGTTGTCGGTACTTTTTATATTCAATTTCATTGTTCCGAAATTTACGGTGTTCTTTTCCGGTATGAAAGACTTACCCATCTATACCGATATTCTCCTTGGGGTCAGCGACATATTCAGAAAATACCAGTTTATCATGTTATCGACCATTGTCGGGTTTTCCATTCTGATAGTGCGAATCAGGAAAAAAGACCGATTCAGAAATTTGATGGATGTTGCGGCCCTAAGGGTACCCATCACCAGGCAGCTTTGCTATACCCTGGAAAATCTCAGATTTACCTCCTCGCTTGCAATCTTGTTGAAAAGCGGTGTGGTTCTCACCGAAGCCCTTGATTATGCTATAAAATCAATCGGCAACATTTTTCTAAGAAAGCAGTTGATGATTGTGAAAAATGAGATAAAACAAGGCAAGAAATTCAGCGCTGCCATGGCCAAAACCGGTTTTCTGCCGGATGTGTTTGATGGTCTTATGGAGGTAGGGGAGCAAACGGGAAATCTCTCTGAGGTATTTTCCGAAATGGAAAAGCGGCTGAGAAGTCTTTATGAAGAAAGGGTGACCTCTCTCATAACCGTTATCGAACCGATCATGATCATCTTTATGGGTCTGGTCGTAGGCTCTGTAGTGGTGGTTATGCTGCTGAGCATGGTATCTATCAGCGATATAAATTTTTAGTGAGAGCTAAAATGATTTTTGAATTTAATCCGCAATCCCATAGTGCGGGTTTCACTCTCATTGAGCTTTTGGTAGTGATGATCATTGCCGGGGCAAGCATCGGACTGGTGGCGCCCAGGCTCATTGGCGTCTACGATGGAATTAAGGCAACGGCTGAGGAACAGAAATTGACCGACGTTGTGAAAACAGTGAAGATGCGTTCATTTCTTCGGCAGGTTTCCTATACAATTGAGTTTAGAGATAATGTGCTGACGGTAATAGACAAAGAAGTAAGGCTCGAATTTGATTTTATCAGCTTTCCGCATGCAACCCTGACTTTTAATGGCAACGGATTTGCAGATTCAGGCGCACTGAAATACATCATACGAGGAGAAAAAAAAGTTTTAGATGTCTCACAAGAACAAAGGATTTACTCTGGTTGAGGTAATGATTTCCGCTGTCATCCTGTTTTCAGCCCTGGCCATAGGCATGCTTGCCTACAGGACATCTATCAGGTCGGTGGATAGAATAAAGGCCAATGTTTTTTTGGCCGATGCCCTCCCTGCCATCATGGCAATGGTGAAAACAGAGATCATCGAACATAAAAACCAGGGAAAGGGGGATTACGGCAAGTCAATCGTATATGTCTGGAATTCAAAAGAGATCAAATCATCAAAAAATATACTGAGTTCTTACGATGAGATTACAGGCGGACTGGAATACGGACGTTTCAAGGTAATACTTAACAACATTGAGTTGTCTATAACTTACGAGGGAGACGGCCGGAGAAAAAATGCCCTGTACGAATACCGGGAGATGTCATGGTCCAGCTAACGAATCTTAATCCCCAATCCTTGTCCAGCTCAGCGCCGAGCCTGCTTCTCCGGAGTGCAATCCGCAATTGTAATGCAGGATTTACCCTGATTGAAGTGCTCATCGCCACCATGATTCTTAGTGCTCTGGTATATCTTGCTACACTATCTTATTCTATGTTTTTGACCGTATGGGAGAAAAAAAGATTAACAGACACAAGCGCAATCAATGACTATCGTTCCCATATCCTGGTAAGATCGGCTCTGGAGTCTATATACGACTATTATGTTACCGACCCGGCTAATGAAAAAGTCGGCCGTTATTACCCCTTTTTCAAGGGTAAGAGGGACATGCTTGAGTTTGTGACGCTTTCTTCGGTTTTCAGCAAAGGATTTCCGGCCATAGCTCGCCTGAAGCTGGAACGGCAAGATATGGCCGCTGGAGAGCATTGCAATGTCATTTACCAGGAGGCGCCACTTGATCAAATATACATAAAGTACGCTGACGTCAAGCCGGAGTATAGCCATACCATAATTGTATACACAGAGGTAAAAAAAATCAATATCAGATACTATGGAGAGTGGGAGACCAGATGGATTCCGGAACGGGATAACTTTGATACAGTGTACAGGTGGCAGGATACCTTCCATGGAGAAAAGAGAAATACCATTCCCGAGATAATAGAACTGACGATTAGCACGGAGGCGGCAGAGACCACACTCCTTTTTCCGGTCATAGCAAACAATGTATATAAGAGAGCCTTTTTTCACCATGCGCTGTGAGGAAAAGGGGTATGCCCTGCCAATGGTTATAGTGATAGCACTGATAATCAGCGTTATTACAATGAGCATCGCCTTTTCAGTGCGGGAAAAAACAGCCGTGGCGCAGGAGTTGATGGACCGCAGCAGCGCCTTACTTAAATCCTATTCTGCCTACAATGGAGCGCTTTATAACATTCTTACTTCTACATTTACGCCCACAGGGATAAAATTTCAGCAAGAAGATGGGAGTGAATTAGTCTGGAACCTTTATGGTGAGCCCATAGAATTTGCAGAAGGCATAATGGTTAAGTTCAGGGATGGCGCAGGTATGCTTTCACCGCTGTTTCATTCGGAATATCTGAGAAAATTCATGGAATATACGTGTGAAGATTCAAAAAAGACAAACCTCTTTGTAGATACATTAGCCGACTGGCAGGACATAGATGACTTCAAACGGTTAAATGGGGCTGAATCCTACGATTACAAAATGACAGGTTATAGTTATGCCCCCCGCAATTTTTATATCCAGCTCTCCCACGAAGTCTTGCTGTTAAAGGGCTTTGATGCCGAAATCTTTGAGGAAATCAAGGATGACATTGTTTATTGGGGAGGCGGCAACATAAATTATCTCACAATGAGCAAAAAGCTGCTTGGGGCTTTATTGAAAAATGATCCTCTTGTGGACAGGATCCTCCGGATAAGAAAACAAGGAAAACTTACCGGAAGGATATTCAGAGAGTTGACCGGCATCCCGGAGACGGAAGAAAATATCTACGCGCCATCCGGTTGGATCAAGGTTGAGATAACCGCTAAGGTGGGAAAAGCCGTAGACAGGATCGAAGCCATTCTTGTAAAGATGCAGTCGAGAAAAAGGCCGTATATGGTAACAGAATGGAAAAGATAATGACACATAGGAAACTGCTTGCCAAAGTCTTATTTAAAAAAATCCTCTATCTGGGTGAGAAGAATTATCTCATCCACAGGGACGGAAAGATTGAAGAAATAGGTACCGACTATAGCGGAAAAGTTCGCTTGATCGTTCTGGGCAAAAAGTACTATTTTGAGACCTTAACGACGTTTCCGTTTTCCAATATAAAGGACATCAGGGCTGCTATAAAAATGGATATTCCAGCTTTTTCGCCTTTTAAAACAGATAGATTTTTTATAAGAAAAATAGCAGATAGAGATGAAAGCACGAGGGTAAATCTGTGGTTCATAGATGAAAAAGTTTACGAGAGATCGCGCGACCTGGCGCCTTTTTTTCTAATCCCGGAAACAGCTCTATTCTCTTTTCTGGATGAGATTCGGCCGAGGGTTTGTGCTATTGACCTCAAAGACGGGGAAAGTCTTTTCGTCTATATCGGGCAATACGGAGCTGTTAAGAGCATGACTTCAAGGCACAATAGATCAAATCTCTTGAATTTTAGAAGGACTGTTGGAGCAAAGGCTCAAGATTGTCCGGCCAAAAATATTAAGGGGATTGAGGAATATCTTGCGCTCTTTCCGGCCATACTTTATGGTATGCCCCTGAAAAGCTTATTGGGTTTTACAAATCCGGATTCTTTTTCTTTAAATGTTAATAAAAAGCAATTAAAGATGGGTATGGCCACGGCAGCGTTCTTATTTCTTTTGTACACGGCATTGTCGGGTTTATTACCTTATTACGCGGATAAGAGTCTGGAAGAAGAGGATAAGACGCTTTCCCTAAGTCTTTCGGGGCTGTTGAAAAAGCAGGAGATGGTCGATACTTACCATAAAAAACAAAAAAAATTGGCTGAAAGAATTAATAGCTATGTTTATAAGCTTTCTCTCATAAACTTACTCAATACGATCTTGCCGGAAGAAACCACGATCAGGCAACTTACAGTTTCAGGGAATATGGTGGAGATAAGAGGGACCGTCCCAAAGGCTTCCGAGCTTCTTGGCGCCTTGTCTCAAGAAAAGGGAATCAAAAAGGCCAGGTTCACGTCTCCCTTGAGAGAAGACAAAAAGACCGGTATGGAAATTTTTACATTAATGCTTGTGTATGAATAAGGAACGTGGACGAATTAACTTCCACAGGAACAAGAATGCTTGACAAAATATCATGGCGGGTAAAGGCTGGGTTGGCAGTAACCCTCTGTCTCGTTTTGGCCAAATTTGTTTTGGTTCCCCTGTATGAGTGGCAGGATGAGACGATACAAAGGATCAATGTCTTTCAAAAGGCTGTGACTCAAAAGAAAGCCATGGTCGGCGATGAAAGCAGGCTAAATGCCGTGTTGCAAAAGGCAGAATTTTCCTTTAAAGAGATTGCGAAATTTTATTATCAGGATTTTTCAGATACACAATCCTTACAGCTTATGTTACAAAAAGAAATGGAGCGGCTTTCGGCATCCTGCGGGGTAAAAATAAAAAGTAGCGATTGGCTGTATTCTTCGGAGGGTTATATTGTGCAGGCCCCGATCAAAATAAGATGCGAAGCTGCGCCGTATCAGATAATAAAGTTCATACATGCCGTTGAAAATGGCAAGCGCTTCTTTTCTGTGGACAGGTTAAAGATAACCTCACGCGCCAAATCTTCCACCTTGATTGCAGAGCTTGATGTATCCGCATACGGGATAAAGGAGCAAAGTTGAAATTGTGACCAGAAAGTTTTTCTTGTTCTTAAATCTGCTATTGATAGCTGTTTTTGCCTATAGATTGTTAGCCTTATATGCTGAAATCAAATACAGGAATACAAAGGGACAAAACAGTGTGGATTATAGTTTGGTTGACATCAAAAGACCTCCCTTGAAAATAAGAGAGGAATATCGTAATATTTTCGGTCTAAAACTATCTGAAATTGCTAAAGAAAACTCTAAGCCTGATTCCGGTAACCGCGCGCTGAACGAGCTGGTTTCAGGAGATGAAGTCGTACGGGTTATAGGGATTTTCATATCAAAAGATATAAGATACGCGGTAATTTCGCTAAGTCACAAAAAGAAAAAACACAAAAAGGAAGTGAAAAAGGTAATCGTTGGAGACAAGATTAAGGACTTTTCTGTTATTTCCATTCTGCCTGGATCTATCAGCCTGGCAGATGCTGCATCAAACAAAATAGATCTAAGGATATTTGTAACGGTTAACGGTTAACGGTTCACAGTTAACGGTTGTTTGAAACATAAAGGCGAAAGGCCTTGATGCTAAGAGCCTATTTCAGTAGGCGACTAAGCGCGACCCAAAAGGCCTGTTGGAAGGGCACGAACCATGTGTACATGGCCTACTGAAATAGGCTCTAAACTGAGAACTCAAGTTTATATTGCATGTGAAGTTAAAATATTTTCTAAGAAAATTCAAAAAAATAAAAAACCGTGAACCGTAAACTGATAACCGTGAACGGTTACCCATAAAGGTTGTTTTGACCCTATCTCATGTTTATATTGTTCTATTTTGGCTACACTCAAACCATTTTGACCTGTGGAGTTGGCTTGATGAAAGATTTTAACCACTCAACTGCTCGACTGAAACCTTTTCTATTCCTGCTCATTTGTTTACTGCTGGTCTCATGCGCACACAAGCAGCCGCCTCTTGCAGAACGTCTGATGGTGAGGATGCAGTCCTCCCTGTATTCCAGGGCAGGCGAAATGCCGGCAACGCGGGAAGAGGAGACGTCTCAGGAGCAACGGCCGGAAAAAGAGCCTGTTCAGGAATTCATACCTATAAAACAGTATGCCACGCCCGAAATAAGGATCTTTGTTGAAAAGCTCCCGTTCAGTAAAACCAGGGAGATCAGTGTAGCGGTGGACGAAATGCCGCTGCCGGATTTTATTCACTATATATTTTCAGACATATTTTATGTAAACTATGTTGTGGACAGCAAGGTAAAAAAATCAAAGCAACGGATTACCTTGAATCTCAATCAAAAAATAAGCGAGTACCAGTTGTTCGGCATAGTTATGGATGTGATGAAACAGCATCAGCTCTCGGTCTATGTCAAGAAAGATGTCTATTATATATGGCAGGACTCCAAAATCAGGGACATTGCTATAGGCATAGGCGCAACAATTAATGACATTCCGCTTACGGTTGGGGAAATCCGGCAGATTATTCCGATAAAATATGCTGACGTTCAGAACTTATTTGAATTTTTGCCAAGGGATAAAAGCATAAAGGTTATCCCTGCCATCATAGAAAATATGCTTGTGGTTACAGGGACCAGAGAGCAGATAGAGCAGATTATAAATATTGTAAACGCGCTGGACAGACCTGCCATGAGAGGACGGTTTGCAGGCATGCTTTGTCTGAAATACTGGAGCCCTTCAGACATGGCTGTGAAGCTTAAGGAGATATTGACCCAGGAGGGTATCCCCGTAACAGAACAGCCGGGCCGAAAGGGTGTTTATATCAACAAACTTGAGCGATGGGGGACTATCCTGTTTTTTGCTGCTGAAAAAGAGTGGCTGCAAAGGATAAAATACTGGGTCAATGTACTTGATATCCCCCTTGACAAGGATGAAAGCCGGTATTTTTTGTATTTCCCGGAAAACTCCAAGGCCTCAGAACTGGGTGAGTCCCTTGAAAAAATACTTGGTATTTCAAAATCAGATAGCGCTATAAAAGCAGGTTCCGAAATAGTCAAGGCTGCAAAAAAAGAGGCCAAAAACCAGAAAGCAGTATTGAGCAAAAAGGATATTTCAAAAAATATTGCCATGCTAGCCGGTGATGTCAGGATTGCGGTGGATGGAAACCGCAATGGCCTTATTATCTACGCAACCCCGAAAAAATATAAAGCTCTGGAATCACTGCTCAAAAAGCTTGATATCATGCCGGTGCAGGTACTGATTGAGGCATCTGTTGCAGAGGTGACTCTTACAGATACTCTGCAGTACGGGCTGGAGTGGTTTTTGAAAAATACTGATCAAAGCCAGACCGGCATTCTTCGGACTTTAGGTGGTCTTGGACTTGGAAGCGGGGGCTTAGATGCTTCTCTTATAACCGATTCTGAGAAATTTCAAATGCTTATAAATGCCATGGCCCAGGAGGGCATGGTGAAAATCCTGTCGAGTCCAAGGATTACAGTGAGAGATGGCAAAAGCGCCTCTATTATAGTCGGCACCGAGGTGCCGGTCATAACCAGCGAGGCCACCTCCCCTGATATACAAGCCGAAGGCACCTCCGGTATAATCAGATCAGTGCAGTATCGGAGCACCGGAATATCGCTGCAGGTAACGCCTTCGGTGCATGCAAAGGGGATTGTCACCCTTGAGATAACTCAAGAGGTGAGCGAGGCCCAATCCAATACCATCTCAGATATCAGCTCCCCCATCATCCTGAACAGAACCATTAGCACCGAGGTGGTGGCTGCGGACGGTCAGACCGTATTGCTGGGCGGACTTATCAAAGAAAATAAGAGCGAGACCGTCACCAAAATCCCATTTTTGGGCAGTATTCCGATTTTAGGGTACCTGTTCAAAACCACCAGCAAGGGGTTTGATCGTACCGAGCTTGTGATTATGATTACGCCTCATATCATAAGAAACACCCAGCAGATTGATGAGATGAGGGACGCCATCTTTGAAAGCTTTGAGCATATAGGGGCGGAGAATTGAAGGATGTTTGTAGTGCCTGTAGTCATAACCCATTGAATATTGGCATATTTTTTTAAAGTGCGAAAATCGGGTTAGGTTAAAAGTTAATGACTATGTCCAATCTTGATAAATATCCAGGAAATGACATAATGACTTTACATCCGACTGAAATTATAATAACCATTCCATTTTTTAGACAAATCCGCATGGGTTTTCTCTGTAACTCAAGGGGCGGAGCTATGTAAAATAATGTGACAAAAAGCCAAAGTATTGCCTGATATCTCTGCTGGCTTTGTGCGAGGAAAAACAGGAAATGAATTTATGAAAAACCTTCCAATAGGGATCCAGACATTTCGTGATATCGTGCAAAACGATTATCTTTACGTAGACAAGACAGAGAAAATATTTGATCTGGTGAAAAATCCAAAGGGCGTATATTTTCTTGCAAGACCAAGAAGATTCGGAAAAAGTCTTTTAATTTCCATATTAAATGAAATATTTGAAGGAAACAAGAATCTTTTTAAAGGGTTGTGGATATATGAAGCGGATTATACGTGGGAAAAATATCCTGTTGTAAGAATTGATTTTAGCAAAAAAAAGGCGGAAAATAAGGATGGACTAAAGGCTTTTATCCTGAATCAATTAAAAAATATAGGTAATAAATACGGGATCTCGTTAGACCATGATCAATATGATGAGGCGTTTGATGAACTTTTGATCAAACTGGGTGAAATCAATAAAGTTGTTGTCCTGATTGATGAATACGATAAACTGATCATTGATAATATTGAAAACAAAAATCTTGCTGTTGAATTTAGGGAGATATTAAAGGGTTTTTATACTATTATCAAAGCATGTGATGAACATATCAGATTTATTCTTTTAACAGGAGTAAGCAAATTTTCCAAGGCAGGAGTTTTCAGCGGGTTGAACAATCTGGAAGACATTTCCATGGATGCCCGACATTCCTCACTTCTCGGAATAACCAGGCAGGAGATGGAAAGCTGTTTTAAAGAGTATATAGAACTTTTTGCAAAATCTGAAGTCATTAAGAAATCAGAACTGATTAAAAAAATAATTTTTTGGTACAATGGTTTTTGCTTTAGCGGAAGCTGTGAAAAGGTTTTTAATCCCTTTTCAGCGCTTCTTTTATTCCAAAAGCTTAATTTTGGAAACTACTGGTTTGAGAGCGCGACTCCAAGTTTTCTGATAAAACTGATTAAGAAAAAAAACTTTGATTTAAAGAGATTAGACGGAGTCAAGGTAAGTGAATCCGCATTTAGTTCATACGAGATAGAAAATCTGAAGATAATGCCCATACTCTTTCAAACCGGCTATCTGACGATCACAGGATATAATAAAGAAAGGATGGAATATACCCTGGCATATCCGAATTTTGAGGTAAAAAACTCAATGACCGAATGTTTGGCTGAAGTATATTCTTTTGTGGAAAGAGAACTGGTTCACGGTTATGCATGGAAACTGATTGATGCGTTAAGAGATCATGATTATGAGTTATTTTTTGATACCTTGCGGGTCTTTTTTGCCAATATTCCATACGACCTTCATATAGAGAGGGAAAAATACTATCAAACGGTTTTTTATCTGATATTTTCTCTTATCGGCTTGAAGGTAGAAGCGGAAGTAAGAACAAACAAAGGCCGGATAGATGCGGTTATCATGGACAAAGATGTGCATGTATTTGAGTTTAAATTCGAGAAAGATAAGGATAAAGCCTTGAGTCAGATTAAGGGAAAAAGGTATTTTGAGAAATATCAGAACGCAGGAAAGGACGTTTATCTTTTTGGCGTTGAGTTTAAGGACAGGAATGTGGGGGAATGGGTAGTTGAAAAGATAAATTGAGTGTAACCAAAATAGAACAAAGTTATTGATTTTCGGGGATGGTTCCCCGCTCTGTGATATATGCGAGATATTGGTGGAATGTGCAAAACGATTCGAACCTCCGGAAAATCCG
>JABZFQ010000363.1 GCA_014237365.1 Desulfobacteraceae bacterium
CCGGATTTTCCGGAGGTTCGAATCGTTTTGCACATTCCACCAATATCTCGCATATATCACAGAGCGGGGAACCATCCCCGAAAATCAATAACTTTGTTCTATTTTGGTTACACTCATTTGAGATCGGGCAAAGGCGGCCTAAAGCTGTGATGCATAGTTGGGGAAGTTATTTCGTCCACGTTCCTAAGGTGTGAATCTTAACACCCAGCCCTGTTCAGGGAAGGGAGATATTGTCCCCTCGGCTTAATGGTTGTTGCTTTTGATATATCTATACGTTCGTGAAACGATTTTGTTACAAAAAAGGCAGTATTTCTGCCACGCACAGTAGTCGAAAGCCTGGAGTTGGAAGTCTGAAGAAGATAGGTTTTGGGTTTTCCAATCATCCAACAAAGTTCAGATGCCGCATCAACACCAAATGCATAAGAGAAACAATAAAAAACTGTTGTTAGAGTTGTTCGGATGGGATATTGTTTATTGAAATTTAAAGCTACTGCATAATATTTAGGAGAAGAATTAATGCAAGAGTTATATGAAAAGGATTTTTACTTCTGGACACAACAACAAGCTGAGTTACTTAGCAAAGGATTGATTAATGAGCTTGATTTTGAGCATCTTGCTGAGGAAATTGATAGTATGGGAAAAAGTGAAAAGCGTGAGTTGATCAGCCGCCTGGCTATTCTTTTGGCGCACCTTTTGAAATGGCGGTTTCAGCCATGCAATCGATCTAATAGCTGGAAATATACAATAAAAGAACAACGTATTAGTGTGTACGAACTTCTTGAAGATAGCCCAAGTCTGAAATCTGAGATAAAGCAAAGATTCGATTATGCTTATAACAAAGCAAGGCTTAAAGCAGCAAAGGATACGGGACTGGAGGAAGAAAGTTTTCCTGAAATCAGCCCTTTTACATTGGAGCAAACACTGGATAAAGATTATTGGACTACTATATAAATTCAGAAATGTCTCTTTACGGGTTTTCACTTTTTATTCTGTCAAAAAAAAGTTGGCAGCTATTACGTCACAAATTATAGTTTGGAACGTAGACAAAAACTGCTAATTTTCCCAATTTTTGCGTCAGGCTTAAATTTTAATCCATTTTGGGTCTGAATTTCCCGTGGGAACGGGGACGAAATAACTTCCTCAAGTAGGCGCATAGATTGGGTCAAATTTGCCCGATCTCAAATCACAAAAGTTGATGCAATAGCAAGCTATTTTGATATTTTTGGGATTTGAGATCGAACAAAGGCGGCCTGAAGCTGTGATGCATAGTTGGGGAAGTTGTTTCGTCCACGTTCCTAACCGCACAGGTTGAAAACTTTTGATGCGTGGCTTTCAAGCATACGAAACAAAAGTGTCATTTCAATTGAAAAGAGTTTTGAGGAATAATTTTATCTTGCTATCATCGCCCGCATCATATCACCGGCATTTTCAGCATGATCTGCAATAGATCCAATTATTTCAGCCAACGTTATCATATGAAATATTGTAACAGGATCAATATCCATATTAAGTATCTTAGCTTTTAGCATTGCTTCGATTTTATCTGCTTCATGCTCCTGCCGGCGAAGGTTTCGAATAATATCCTTGACAAGAGTCCTTTGTTTTTCTGAAAAATTTTTAAAATACTTTCTCGCCTCGAATACCATAGTGCTCAATTCTTCGATAGGATCAATATTTGCATCTACAAGAAGGAAAAATTCTTTTTGAAGTCCTTCCGGAATACCCGGTTCGCTTCTATATGATAACCAGTCCAGAGCATCCTCCACTGCATCAAGAACACTATCTTGTTCTCTCAGGTATCTGAATAACTGAAACTTATCTACCGGCATCAAAGTGCCCTTTGGCAGATGGCCTCTAATACTTCGTTTAATGGCATCTGCTTCTCTTTCCATTCTAATAACATTTTGCCTGAATTCTTCAAAAGTTTTGCATTTATCAGAAATATGGCACTCCATTGCCTGCTGAAAAGCCCATGCACATTCTTTTACTTTTTCCGCATGTTCCTGCAATCCATCAAAAGGCGATGCAATAAACATAGACATAAATGGTATACGCATAACGCTATTCCTTATAAAATAAGTTGAAGTATTTTAAAAATAGCCATACTGGTGAGAGCCGCAGCAGGTACAGTTAAAATCCAGTATAACATAATTTTAAAAATTATTCTAAAATTTACTGCTTCAATACCTCTTGCAAGCCCAACACCAAGCACCCCGCCCACTGTTGCATGAGTCGTGGAAACAGGAAGTCCCATTTTTGAAGCAACAAGCACTGTGGTTGCAGCAGCAAAATCAATAGCAAAACCTCGGGTATTGGTTAACGTAGTAATCTTGGAACCTATTGTATCCATTACACGATGGCCGGCCATTGCTATGCCGCAGGCAATGCCTATTCCTCCAAAAAAAAGGAGGAAAAAAGGTACAGGAACCGTGGCTCCAATATTTCCTGTTTTTACAATAAAATATATTACTGCAAGAGGCCCTATTGCATTAGCTACATCATTTGCGCCCTGCGCCAAAGCAACATAGCAGGACGTTCCGATCTGGATACGTTTAAAAATAGTTTCTGCGGTACTTGTCGATTTTTTCTTAATAAAACGGGACAAAAGTTTTTTACATATTATACTGAAAATAATTGACAGAATCAGTGAAACAGCTAATGCGGCCGGAGTTTCAATGGAAAGCTTTTCACCAAGAGGGGTCTTAAAAAGAAACGATAAAATAATGACAAATAAAGTTATACCGACAAAATAAGGTGATAAATTAAGTGCCTTGGTAAATTGATTCTTCTTGGAAAGTATTAGTCTGACAATAATCTTAAACATTATAAAGGCAATAATAACGCTGAAAAAAGGAGAAATTATCCAGCTCAATACAACTGCTAATAGTTTGCCCCATTTAATTACTGAAAAACCACCTGCCATTATTCCAAAACCAATCATAGCTCCGACAATTGAATGGGTTGTTGAAACAGGAAGGGACTTCCAGGTAGCGAAACTGACCCACAAAGCAGCAGCAAGCAAAGCTGAAAGAGCTCCAATCAAAGCCACCTGAGGATCTGCAAGAATTTCGGCTGAAACAATACCTTTACGAATTGTATTTGTAACATGCGATCCAATAAATATTGCACCAAGAACATTCAATATGCCGGCGATAAATACGGCCTGGCGTATTGTTATAGCCTTGGCGCCTACAGCAGAAGCCATAGAGTTGGCCACATCATTTGCGCCTATATTCCAAGCCATATAAAAACCAAAAATATAGCCAATAATAAGTATACAATAATTTGAAGTCATACTAATTCATATCATCACCTAAAGATCAAATCAATTTAAAAAATGTTTTTATGGGGTTTTTGTTAACAAGAGATTTTATTGACTTTTAAAAAAGTATATATTACTACAAAAAATCGTCAAATGGTTGATTGAAAAATTGTCAAATGGGTTTTATTGAGCTATTATATTAATATATTATAAACTTAGATATATTGATTGTTTAATTTTTTAGCAATTAAGGAACGGGGACGAAATAACAACCAATTAACCATTTAACGATATTTCTACTAAAACACGAGGTATATATAAAAAAAATAGTATTTAGTGCCTGGACGAAAATTGAAGGGCTCAACCCAAGGAACGTGGACGAAATAACTTCCCCAAGTAGGCATCACAGCTTCAGGCTGCCTTTGTCCGGTCTCAAATCACAAAAATATTGAAATAGCTCGCTATTCCTTCAACTTTTGTGATCTGAGATCGCACAAATTCGACCCAAATCTGTGCGCCTACTTGGGGAAGTTAATTCGTCCACGTTCCCAACCTACTATTTTCTTGAAGCCGTTGCAAAAAGTCTTCAGAAAGCCTATATTAATATGGGTATCCTGAAGACTTTTTGTTTTATAAAATCTGAAGTACGAAAGGATTAAATGATGTCATCTGACATCCAAACTCTCAAATCATTAGATTTTTTTGCTGATCTAAATTTTGGCGAGCTGGAACAGATAGCTCCATTAATGCACTTGATGAAGGTTACTGAGGGAGAAGTCTTAACACGAAAGGGTGAGCCCGCGCGGACTTTTTTCATTATTCTATCAGGCAATTTTATGCTTTCGTTTAAAGAAGAACGTTCGTTCACCCTGCACAATAAAGGTAATATTATCGGCTGGTCAACAGTTGTTACCCCTTTCCGGTATACAGGCACAGCAATCGCCCTTACTGATGGCCTGGTGTTGTATATGGCGGGCCAGGAGTTTTTGCGTCTTATTCAAAGCTATTCGGCTCTTGGCGACAAAATCATGCGAAAAATCAATAAAATAATTTCGGAAAGAATGCCTTATGTGACAGGGAGTTGGGGAAAAGGAGGAACTAATTGTTTGGCTTTGAAGCAATAATAGCCCATGATGGACTTGGTATTTCTGTTATCGGGATCTCAATAGTCTTTGTGAGTCTTATACTTCTTTCCCTTGCAGTTTCCCAGATTCACAAGTTAATCGAACTGTGGGATAAAAAAAATATATCTTATAAACGTTTAAAGAAATCACAACAAAAAGATCAAAAAACACCGACAGTCTCAAATCTGACCGTACCTCAAGACGTTCAAAGGGCTTCACGTCAGTTCAAGCTTTTGATTGAATGGATTGGCGAACCATTTCCGCTTCCAAAACTTCTTGATCTTTCGGAAAAATGCGGGCTTTCCAGTCCTCATTCAACTATCAATGAATTCATTAAGTGCAAATTAATTATACCGGATGAAAACGGCTATTATATATGGAACAAACAGGTATAGATTTTCAGATAATTGATTTCACAAGGATAGAAGGAGGAAGGCGTATTAGTTATACGTCGACGACTGATAACGCAGTGAAATTAAGGAACGGGGACAAAACAACCTCCGCAACTATGCATCACAGCTTCAGGCCACTTTTGTCCGATCTCAAATCACAAAAGCATCAAAATAGCTTGTTATTCTATCAACTTTTGTGATTTGGGATCGAACAAATTTGACCCCAATCTATGCGCCTACTTGGGGAAGTTATTTCGTCCCCGTTCCTAATTATTTGAAAATCTATAGAAGAGAAAAGGAGCAATGCTTAATCAATGGAAAAGCTGTTAATAGAATTTTTATCTAATACCGGCTTTGCGTTAGTCGATTATCGTCATATAATAATGCTTCTGGTTGGTATAATAATTATTTATCTTGGTGTAGCAAAACAGTATGAGCCACTTTTGCTTGTGCCAATAGGCTTTGGCATATTGATCGGCAATATTCCCATAATCAAGGATTTTGGTCTTGGAATCTATGAAAGCGGAAGTTTTTTAAACTATGTATATTATGGCGTAACACATGATATTTATCCGCCGTTGATTTTTTTAGGCATTGGTGCATTAACCGACTTTTCCACAATGCTTGCGCGACCTGTATTAATGCTCTTAGGGGCTGCTGCTCAGATAGGTATTTTTACTACTTTTCTGGGAGCGCTTGCAATCGGATTTCCCCCCAATGAAGCTGCATCCATCGGTATTATTGGAGGTGCAGACGGGCCTACTGCGATTTTTCTTACCGC
>JABZFQ010000046.1 GCA_014237365.1 Desulfobacteraceae bacterium
ATCCATCCGCACATCTGTTTTATCATTTCTTCATCATCTATATATCCCGGCACCACCAGAGTTGTGACTTCGAGATGAATTTTTTGCTCATGCAGCGTTTTTAAAGTGTTTAACACAGGTTGAAGCCGCCCGCCGTTCAATTTCCTGTAGATGTCATCGCTGTATGATTTAAGATTTATATTTGCGCCGTCCAGTACTTTACAGAACTCAAGAAGAGGTTCTCGATTAATGTAACCATTTGAAATCCAAAGGTTGTGCAACCCTTTTTTCTTTGCCTTTCTGGCGATGTCAATCATGTATTCAAAAAATGTGACTGCCTCTGAATATGTGTATGCAATAGATTCAGACCCCAAACGCTGGGCTGTCTCTACTGCTTCAGCAGGAAAAAGCTCATGATGACGCACTTCATGAGGCTTTGCCTGTGAAATTTCCCAGTTCTGACAATTTAAACAGCGGAAATTGCATCCCGCAACAGCAAGGGAAAAAACCATTGACCTGGGCCTGAAATGAAAAAGCGGTTTTTTTTCTACAGGATCGTTATTGACAGCACAGGGATTTCCATAGGCCAGGCTGTAAAGTTTGCCGTTTATATTAACCTTGGAACGGCATACACTGCGATCTCCCGGTGCAAGTATGCAACGATGGGGACAGATGCCGCATACAACCTTACCATCATCTAATTTGTCATAAAGAAATCCTTCGTGCGACCATTTCCACAATGTTTTTGGAGCATCGTTTTTGAACACTTTGCCGCGGATGTCATCGGGACCGGATATAAAGCGCCTGTCCCCGGCAAAAGCCCGGCACACATCGGCAAACATTGCAGTGGACAGCAATGCTCCGCTATAGTAAAGAAAATCCCTTCTGCTTATAGTTTTCATTATACCTTCCACCTAAATTGAGCGATTTTTTACTCGATCTCCACCAATCTCTTGCGCATAAAGGCTTTGCAAAATTCCTCGACATATCCGCGGGTATGCCTGCGGTTTTTGCAAATCCTTATGCATCAAGATCTCAGCACATATCTTCGCAAAAAATTGCTCAACTTAGGTGTTCCAATAACAATCAAACTTGCCAGTTTCAAAGCTATCAATCCTACCGCAGCCCAGATAAGCCCAAAATAGGGCAAAAGGATCAGACTGGTAATCAGGATGCCGCAGGCAGCGCCAATTAAATCGGCTGAAAAAGATCTTGTTACAGCAGAATTCCCGCCCCCTCCCAAATGGAGAGCCACAGGGAACTGAAACCCGCATGCAAGCGAAATCATGAAGCCGAAAACAAGAAAAAAGAATGACGGCAGATGATCCCCACCTATCTTCAATGCCAGTATCAAAATGCCCATCAGGGTGATGAGCAGACCATCGGTCAGCACCAGTATCTGTTTTCCGCCTTCACGCAGTCTGTTGCCCAGCAATGCCCCTGGTAAAAGACCGGCCAGAAAGACAGTTATAATCAGTCCTATTTGAAAATATATATAACCATAAAATATCTGAAAAGCAAAGATGATCAGTATTTCACTTCCCATGGTCATTGCTCCTGTTGAAAAAAGTACAAATTCTTCCCGCTTAATACGAAACAGATATATAATGGTGAGCCCGGCAAGGCCGGCAATAAATCCTACAGGTGAAGTGGAAAATTTGGCAAACCACTGTGAGAACATCAGCCTCATCAAAAGCGGAGAATCATCGCTGTTTTTTGGTGTATTTAGATCCATCAGATTATTTAAATCTGAAATTCTTTCTTTAGTCAGATTTCCGTAATAATAGCCTCGTATGTACCGGACAATAATACCTTTTTCTGCAAGTCTCGCAGGGATATCTGTTTTGATTGAAATATCCCGGCACAGGAAAAATATCTTCAGCCCAGGCATAAGCAAGACATGCTTAAAATGATTTTTCACGGTATTGTATAGAGAAGAAAGCTTTTGTCGCTGTGGTTCGGCAAGGTAATTATCATAACCTTCCATAGAAAAACTCAAAACACCATCCCGCGCAAGTCGTTTCTTTACAAGGCTGAAAAACTGATCTGTAAAAAATCTGTTGACCTGAAATGTGTCCGGCTCCGGTAAATTTAAAATAATAGCATCATAAATTTTGTCTGAATCCGCAAGAAAGGCCCTTCCATCCTGATTGATTACATTTAATGCTTCAATATTTTCGATCAGACCGAATTTAAACTGTACATCGGTAATTCCCGGGTCAAGCTCAACATAATCAACCGTTTTAAGGCCATGCTTTTTTAGCTCCTTCATAATGCCGCCCTCGCCCGATATCAAGAGGACACGCTGCGGATTGTCCAGTTGAGCCAAAGGATAATGGATGGTTTCTTCTGCAATACTCTGATTCTGGGTGCTGAATACAGGGACTCCATCAGTAAAAAGAGTGTACTGCCCATTATCCTGATGAACGGCAATCCGCCCGTAACGGGATTCACGATAATGAACCAGCTTACCCTCGGAAGGTGCAAGCGAAAAAGGTTCAAAAAAAATACCCGCTGCAAGCACTAATAATGTGATAGCGGCGACTGGAATAATTTTTAAATATTTCCTTTGCTTTCCGGTTAATGAAAAAAGGAGAAATGATGCGGCAACAAGCGGAAGGTTGGCAATAAATATAGCCTTAAGAGGAGTAACCAAAAAAACAAGCGCAAATGAAAAAAGCGCTCCTCCGGTTATATCTCCTATATTGTCAGTAATATAAATGCGTGTGCCTGAATAATCCGGTGTTTCTGCTCTTAGCACAAAAAGGCTGTAAGGAAGAATAAAACCTATAAGCAGGCAATATGGAGCAATGGTAAAAAATATGTAGGCAAGGGTAGGATAAAAACCAACAGAACTGCCGTGAACAAAGAAAAAGTCGCGCAATCCACGAATGATATAAATCTGAATCACGGACAAAGCCGCCAGAATGAAAGAAAGCCGGCAGAGTCTGCTTGAACTGGGACCCCAGTAGCGCGGCGTAATAAGATGCGCTACAAACGTTCCAATACCGCCAAGTATCAACCAGTTGAAAAGTATTAAAGAAATGACAAACTCGTTACCGTGGAACTGGACAAGAAATTCGCGTATAGTTATTAATTGCACCACAATTGAAGAAATGCCGGTAGTAATAACAACCAGCAGTGTAGCGCATTCATTTTTCTTCATCAAAATATTGAACCTGGTAGATCTTAACTTCCGGTTTATCATTTCGCCAGGCATTGGCTGACATTCCAGCCTTCATGCAGAGATGGCCAAGAAATTCTTCGGGCTTAGGCAACTGTTTCCATACCTGTGGCAAAAAAGTTGCGTTGGCAAAGCCTTTCCGGATAATTACACCATCAACATTAACGCGCAGTTTTGAAACCAGGTCATCACCATCTATGTATTCAAGAGGTTCCGGCGGGGTAAGAATGCTTACCTCTATATCAACATGCTCCAGCTCTTCGGCTCTCAGGGGAGAAAATCGCGGATCACGAAATGCAGCACTGACTGCATTATGCCTGACCCCCTCTTTGACAGGTTCAGATGCAGTTATATTGCCAATGCAGCCTCTAAGCTGATCATTGATCTTTAAGGTAACAAAGGTGCCAAAATGCTCATGAAAACAATCCTGCTTAAGCGCTTCTTCCAGGGCTTTGGACTCGACAGTGTCTATCTTTTTGTTCAGCTTTTTCATAAGCGTATGTCGCGATAGCCTAACCAGCACCTGCCCTTGCTCATCAGTAAATCTGTGACCTGTATTTTTTTTGTCATCCATAAATTTATCTCCATAAAATGCTATAGCTGCATAGCCAACAACTTGACTGCGCCCGCCGCAGGTATCGCCACTATTTGAATAATGCAGCAAAAACGGCTGCCATCCATATTGCCGGGCCAGGCTTACAAGAATAAGAATCGGCACTTTCCCACACGCACAATTATAAGCCTTCAGCAAATTGTCTACATTTAGATTTAATATCATTTGAATGGTTTTTTTGTCTTTTTCAATAGCCTCGGTATATTGTAGAAAGTGGGAAAGGTCTGTACTGGCCACAACAAGGGTATTTTGATCTCTAAACATATTTATTTCACGCGTGAGTTCGTCAATATTACCCTGGCTGATTACAATCGGAATGATCTTAAATTCCTTTAAATAATACTGCAAAAAAGGCAGCAAGACCTCCAGCGAATGTTCGCCAAGATCAGAAGCCTTGTTTGCGTGGAACAATTTTGAGCGGTTTCGCAGTTTTGCAGCATCTTCATGCAGATTGACTGTGCCGAGAGGAGTCTGGTAAGCAGTTACATCGCTGATTGCTCCGTTTATGAAACCTACACGATGATCCGGGCCAAGCAAAATAACTTTTTTAAACTGCTTTTCGCTGAGAACAAATGTTGCATGGGCTGCTGTAAGCCCGGAGCATGGATACCCTGCATGGGGCAGTATAAGAGCCTTTAGGTATTTTCCTGATGGAATCTTTACCTGAGTTTTTTTTGCCTGGCTAGTTAGACTATCAATATTCTTAAGTAAATCAGATTGACTGGAAGGATAAAATCTGCCTGCAAAAACGGCCCCGCGAATATCATCCGCATGCGCTCCTCCTGTGCAGAGAAAAGAAGTCACGCATAAGACCAGGAAAAACTTAAAATAAGGATTGGATAACAGTTTCATGAAGTGACCCTGCCCATAAACATTAAGTAGCCCCTACAAAACAGTGCAGATCTATAATTTCAATATGTTATATATCATGGCTTCTGGTAGCACATAACGAAAAATCAGGTGTTTTCAAAATAATATAGAGCGATATTCCCGGACCTGCATTGCTTTGTAAGGACCATCAAAATTTGACCATAAAAAAACAGTTTCTTTCTATCGACATTTCGTCAAAATTTCAATAAAATATTCATAGCAAAATGCCTTTTATGCTTGTCTTTTATGGCTACCAATCCCAAAAATATTGAAATAGGTAAGCTATTCCATCAACTTTTGTGATCTAAGATCGAACAAATTTGACCCAAATCTGTGCGCCACTTGTGGAAGTTAATTCGTCCACGTTCCTTAGGGCTGGGGCCTTGCGCAAAAATAACTTCCTCTTGCTCTATTAAGCAGTTAAAGGCACCAGAAGTTTTTATTCAGGGCAATTTTCTTGACACCAAAGCTAAGTTCATATATTTTTTAAAAAAGCTGTTGTTGATATACTTCGGAAGGTTATAAATTGCGTTTTTTTCGGTGAGCAATGAGCATCAAGAGCAAGGCGCGAAGGTGCCCAATAGCAAGCTATTTCAAGCCTGAGCAACAAGGCTATTGATGTTCATGGCCAGCGAAAAATCACAAGTTATGGCCTTTCGAAGTATAAGATTATTCAATCAAAATAATCAAGAATTCGTATTTCTAAAAAACGCAACATCTTGGCCTTATGGGTAGTCCCTACAAAGCAATGCAGGTTTGGAAATACCGCCATGTTTTGCTTTGCAACCACCTGATTTTTCGCCAAGTGTTGCCAGAAGCTATGAGATGTAACTTGTTGAAATTATTG
>JABZFQ010000249.1 GCA_014237365.1 Desulfobacteraceae bacterium
GCAGATCTGACCATGATTATCAGGCCGGATAAGAGATACGGCAAGGTATTTGATGTTCTGATTGAGTTCAAGTTTGTAAAGCTCAAAGATGCAGGAATGAGCGCTGAACAGGCAAGGGAGCTGTCTGAAGATGAGCTGTACCGGATTCCCGAGATTGTAAAGCAGATAAAAGATGGCGAAAAACAGGTAAAAGAGTATGGGGAAAAGCTTGAACAAAGACATGGGAACTTGCGGCTGCAAAAGTTTGTGGTAGTGGCACTGGGGTTTGAAAGGGTGTGTTTTAGCAAACTGAACTTCCAGTAACCGTGAAACATTTTCAAACTTGCCGCATAAGAATTGCTGAATTACTGTGTATTTTCTTGACATACAGCAGTTTTATAAGTAGTTTTCAGGGTTTAAAATCTGAAACCAACTATGGAGGATGCATGGACTATAAGAAGACACTCAACCTTCCGGTTACAAAATTTCCCATGAAAGCCAATCTTGCGAGGCGCGAGCCTGACCAGTTGAAATCATGGAAGGAGCGCTGTTTATACGATAAGATAAGAAATGCTTCCAAAGGGCGGGAAATGTTTATTCTGCATGATGGCCCTCCTTATGCAAATGGCAATATTCATATTGGCACGGCTCTTAATAAAATTCTGAAAGATATTATTGTGCGTTCACGTCAGATGTCCGGTTTTGATGCTGTTTATGTGCCGGGCTGGGACTGTCACGGGCTTCCTATTGAGCATAATGTTGACAAGGAGCTTGGATCTAAGAAAAAAGATATTTCTCAGACTGATTTTCGCAGATTATGTAGATCATATGCGGAAAAATATGTTGATATCCAACGCGAAGAGTTCAAGCGTCTTGGCATTATGGGTGAATGGGACAATCCCTATTTGACGATGAATTACAATTATGAATCCATAATTGCACGGGAGTGCTGCAAGTTTGCTCTGGATAACAGTCTTTTCAGGAGCAAGAAACCTATACACTGGTGTTGCAGTTGTAAGACAGCTCTTGCGGAAGCGGAAATCGAACATCATGACGAGCCTTCACCCTCGATATTTGTTAAATTTCCTTTAATAGACGATCCTGGTATTCCCGCGTTGAAAGATAAAAAGGTTAATTTGATTATATGGACTACAACGCCCTGGACTTTACCCGCAAACCTTGCGGTTGCTCTTCATCCTGATTTTGTTTATGCTGCCGTTGAAGCTAGAGATGATGAGGTCTTTATTCTTGCAAAAGATCTTGTTGAAAGCTGCATGAAAACATTCTGTATCTCTGATTTTTCAATTATCGCCGAGGTCGAGGCTGCATTGCTTGAACACAAAAAATGCCTTCATCCTCTATATAACAGGGAATCCCTTATTATTCTTGCTTCTCATGTTACTTTGGATGCCGGGACCGGATGTGTTCATACTGCTCCTGGGCACGGGCGTGAGGACTATGAAATAGGGCTTTTATATGATTTGGACCCTTATTCTCCGGTAAATGAAAAGGGCTGTTTTACTGATGATGTTGAGTTCTTTAAAGGCCAGTTCGTATTTAAAGCCAATAACGGTATTATTGATAAATTGAAGGATTCCGGGGTACTTGTTGCTCAGGAATCAATTTCGCATTCCTATCCGCACTGCTGGCGCTGTAAGCGGCCTGTTATATTTCGAGCAACTCCGCAGTGGTTTATATCTATGGACAAAACAGGCCTGAGAGAGAAAGCTCTTGATGAAATAGACAGGGTTGAATGGATTCCAGGCTGGGGTAGAGAAAGAATTCACGGAATGATTAAAAATCGACCGGACTGGTGTGTGTCCAGGCAGCGGGCATGGGGTGTGCCTATAACTTTATTTTATTGTGAAAAATGTGAGTCTGTATTCATAAATCATGAAACAGTAAATAAAATTTCAGATCTTTTTGAAAAACATGGAGCAGATGTCTGGTTTGAAAAACAAGCCGAAGAATTTCTTTCGCAGAACGCTGTGTGTCAAAAATGCGGGCATAATAAATTTGTTAAAGAAACAGATATTCTGGATGTCTGGTTTGATTCCGGAGTGAGCCATGCAGCGGTTCTCGAAGAGCGCTCGAATTTAAAATGGCCGGCTGATCTTTATCTGGAAGGAAGTGATCAGCACAGGGGCTGGTTTCACAGCTCACTTTTAACAGCCGTTGGTACAAGAGGCAGGGCTCCTTACAAGTCAGTATTAACTCATGGTTTTGTTGTTGATGCAAAAGGAAGAAAGATGTCCAAATCCATAGGCAATGTTATTGCTCCAAAGAAAGTTATTGATAGATATGGAGCTGAAATTCTTCGTCTCTGGGTTTCTGCATCTGATTACAGGGATGATATAAGGATTTCTGAAAACATCTTAAAACAATTAAGCGATTCATACAGGCGGATCAGAAATACCTGTAGATTTATGTTAGGCAATTTATATGATTATGATCCGAAAATAGACAGGGTACCATATGAGTCAATGCCTGATATTGACAAGTTTGCTTTGCACAAGCTGCAGGGACTCATTGAGAAAACCCTGAAAGCCTATGAAACTTTTGAGTTCCATGTTATATACCATGCGCTTTACAATTATTGCACTCTTGATCTTTCTGCTTTTTATTTGGATATTCTTAAAGACAGGCTTTACACATCACCTCCGCAATCAATTGAACGAAAAAGCGCTCAGACCGTAATGTATATAGTACTGGATTCTGTTGTCAGGATTATGGCTCCCGTACTTTCTTTTACGGCAGAAGAGGTTTGGAAGTTTATGCCAGATATCAAAGAAAAAGAATCCAGCGTTCATCTTTCTTCTCTGCCAAAAGTCAATGATATCCGAAAAGATGAAAAACTGGCGCAAAAATGGGAAGCTATAATCAGGGTAAGAGGTGAAGTAACTAAAGCTCTTGAAGAGGCAAGAGCAAAAAAGAAAATAGGTCATTCTCTTGATGCAGTTGTTACAATCAGTGCGAATGAAAAACTGTATAACGAGCTCTATCCTTACGAAGAAGACTTGAAGACCATATTCATTATTTCCGGAGTTTCTCTTATTAAAGGGGAAAAATTAGATAAAGCTTATAAAAGCACGGATATCGAAGGACTTGATATACTCGTTGAGCCGGCGAGCTCTGATAAATGTGAACGCTGCTGGATACATGATCCTTCTGTTGGCTTAAATCCTGAGCGCCCAACTATTTGCAGCCGGTGTGAAAAGGCGCTATGGGAATTGAATATTTGAGGAATAAATCTTCAATCTTAAGGAACGTGGACGAATTAACTTCCCAAAGTAGGCGCATAGATTTGGGTCGAGGTACGAAACCTAACATAATGGCTATCAGCTAAAAGCTCGCCCGAAGGGCGCTAAAATTATGCGAAACAAATACTTAAAACTCGCTGTCATTGCCGGATCTGTAATTATTCTTGATCAGATTACAAAAGCCATTATCTTATACTCCATGTTTCTGTATCATTCCATTCCAGTTGTACCAGGATTTTTCAGCATAACTCATATTCATAATCCTGGCGGAGCGTTCGGGTTTATGGCTAATCAGAGTCCGGCTTTGCGCAGCATAATTTTTCTTTTTTTCTCATCATTAGCTGTATGTTTAATCTTCTATTTCTACAAAAAAACACCGAAGGAATATTCATTGCTTGCTGTTGGTTTTGCACTTATTCTTGGAGGTGCCATAGGCAATCTGATTGATAGAATACGCTTCGGAAAAGTAGTTGACTTCCTTGATTTCTACATAGGCAATCTTCACTGGCCGGCTTTTAATATTGCGGACAGTGCTATTTCTATAGGAATGGTTATTTTCGCATATCACTTTTTCTTTAAAAAACTTCCTTATTAAAATGGTAACCCTGAACCTTGAACCGTGTTACAAAATATGCATCCTATTCTTTTGAAAATTGGTGATATTACACTTCATACTTATGGTTTTTTTGTTGCCATGGGATTTCTTGCCGGAATTTTGCTGGCAAAAAGCGAAGCAAAAAGATTGGGCATGGATCATGAGAAGGTAATGGATCTTTGTTTTTACATCCTTATTGCAGCTATTGTGGGTTCGCGCCTGTTTTATGTTGTAATAAACCATGCGTTTTTTCTTTCAAATCCTCTGGATGTTTTTAAGATATGGAGTGGAGGGCTGGTTTTTTATGGCGGTTTTATAGCTGCATTATTAACAGCTTTTATTTATTTAAAGATACACAAAATGCCTGTTTGGACAACAGCAGATATAGCAGCGCCATCTCTGGCCATAGGTCATTTTTTAGGAAGGCTGGGCTGTTTTTCAGCAGGATGCTGTTTTGGCAAGAAATGTGATCTCCCATGGGCAATGACTTTTACACATCCGGAAACTCTTGCACCTATTGGTATAGCAATCCATCCAACTCAACTTTATTCTTCCATAAGCAATCTGATTATTTTCTTTTTTCTCTGGTTTTTCCGAAAACACACTAAATTTCATGGTCAGTTATTTTGGATATATATTTTACTTTATGGAATTACACGTTCATTTATAGAGATATTTCGTGGTGATTTCAGGGGAAATCCTGTTTTTGGACTGTTATCGGTTTCCCAAACAATAGGAATATCCATGTCTGTTATTGCCGTTATTATGTTAATTTGTAGCTGTTCAGCCAGTAAGGTGAGAGGTGAAAAGTTAGTGAAAAGTTAGTGAAAAGTTGTGGAATCGCTTCGCTCTGTTTCTTTTTAAAAACTGGCAGAATTCCTTCAATATTCAATCGACAATTTTCAATTCTATACCTAATAGCCAACATGTCTGAGTTTAAATTTAAAGAACTGGAGAATTATCTCCTGACCCTGTCAAAAGATAAGGCAAAGAATAAATTTGCTTCTGTATATTTGATTTATGGGGAAGAACTGCTTTATAAAAAAGCATTCGATATTCTTTTAGTTGCTGTTTTGTCTGGTACATCATCAAAGGCTCTTAACTACGAGCCTTTTGAAGATACAGATGAAAATATTTATGAAATTGTAGAAAAGTTAAACACATTTTCTTTAATGCCAGGCGAAAAGATCATAGCTGTCTGTGATTCAAAGATATTTTATTCGAAGTCTGATACAGAAAGTATTCTTAAAAAAGCAGAGGAAGCATATGCAGACAATAAAATTAAAAAAGCTGCTGAATATGTTGTAAGTGCTCTCGGTCTGTTAGGTCTATCGTTTGAAGATGTTTGCAGAACTGATGGTAAGTTAAAGCTTAATATCGTAAATGAGAAGAAATGGTTTGATAAAATTGTAAAATATTGTGTTGATAACAGCCTTATTGTATCGGCACCGGAAGGTAATGATAAGGTTTTGCAGAAGGCTGTTGAAAAAGGATTCCCAAAAGGAAATCATCTTATTATCACTACCGACAGGGTTGACAAAAGACGAGGTCTTTATAAAGCAATTAATAAAAATGGAATAATTATAGACTGCTCTGTTCCGGGAGGACAGACACGATCTGATAAAATAGCCCAGGAAGCTTTTATAAAAGAA
>JABZFQ010000287.1 GCA_014237365.1 Desulfobacteraceae bacterium
GTTCCCGGTTTTGAAGCGCCGGTTAATCTGGCATATTCCAGCCGCAATCGCAGTGCGGCGATACGAATTCCCATGTACTCTACATCACCCAAAGCTAAACGAATAGAGTTCAGGACACCCGATCCGTCCTGCAATGGCTATCTGGCGTTTTCAGCCATATTAATGGCAGTAATGGACGGTATAGAGAACAGGATTGATCCAGACGAGCCGTTAGACAAGGATATATACGGACTTGCACCAGAGGAGCTTGCAAACATTCCTTCGGCTCCCGGTTCTTTAGATGAAGCGCTTTCAGCATTAAAAGAAGATCATAAATTTTTGCTCAAGGGTGATGTGTTTACGGAAGATGTAATAGACATGTGGATAGAATACAAGACAGAGAATGAGGTAAATCCTGTAAAACTTCGCCCTCATCCACATGAGTTCTTTCTGTATTTTGATATATAGTACCTGAACGAAAAGTCTTTTTTTCAATACTGGCAATAGCTTCAGCTTATTTGGCTATGTAAAGATTTGTGAAAAAGCTATTAGCCATTAGCTTTTAGCTGAATGTGTTATCTGTTTGATTTTTTAACCTAAAGGCTAACTGCTAATAGCTAAAAAATTTCGATTTGAGAATAGCATTCAACTGATTGTAATTACAGGTATTTTGAGGTTTTCGTTCAGGCACTATTTAGACTTCTTAAACATCAACAGCCGGCCTGTAAAAGCCGGCTGCTGATGTTTTGTGCTATCGGAATTTATGATAGTCAATGCCGTACCTCTGTGCCTTATAGCTGAATTTACGGGGAGTTGTATTTAGTGTTTTTGCTGCCATTGCGCTGTTCCCCTTAGCATTTTTAAGGGCATGCTCCGGTTTGCAGAGTCGGAGGAAGATAATAACTGTGTATTACTCCCTCTTCGCATAAAAGTACAGCCCGTTCAATGCAGTTTTCAAGCTCCCTGACATTCCCCGGCCAGTGATAATCCATAAGCATGTCAATAGCAGGTGTGGAAAACCTTTTGATGTTTTTGTTATTTTCCTTTGCATATTTTTTAAGAAAGTAGTCGCTCAAAAGCAAAATGTCTGTTTTTCGTTCCCTTAAAGGGGGTATATAGATGGGGAAAACGTTAAGTCGATAATAAAGGTCATCCCTGAAAACCTCTTCTTCTATAGCCTTTTCCAGGTTTTTATTGGTAGCTGCTATTATGCGTACATCTGACTTTATGGTTTTATATCCCCCAACGCGTTCAAATTCTTTTTCCTGTAATATACGCATGAGCTTTACCTGAACGTCAATGCCTATAGATCCTATTTCATCCAGAAAAATTGTTCCTTTATCAGCCAGCTCGAATTTGCCCAGCTTTTGTTTAATAGCGCCGGTAAAGGCTCCTTTTTCATGCCCGAAAAGCTCACTTTCTATAAGGTTTGAAGGAAGTGCCGCACAGTTTACTTTAACAAAAGGTTTTTTAGATCTGTTGCTGTTATAATGTATGGAGTTTGCCACAAGCTCTTTGCCGGTTCCGCTTTCTCCTCGAATCAATACCGTTGCATTGCTCTTGCAAACCTGAGTGATCATCTGAAAGACTTCTCTCATCTTGTTGCTGTTTCCGATAATATCAGTAATTTGGTATTTCTTTTTCAGTTCGTTTCTAAGTCGTCTATTTTCTTCTCTAAGTTGTTCCTTTTCAAGATGGATTATTTCCAGATTAACTACATGCCTTGCAATCATCGTGGCTATTACGGAAATAAGTTTTTTACCTTCCTCTAAAGAATAATTTTCTTCATATGTTTTATCTACGCTGATAGCTCCTATAATCTGGCCGCCCTTTGTTACCGGTACACATATGAACGAAAGCTCATTGCCATGTTTTGACTTTCTGGAAGCAGTACGGTCAAGAAAGAGAGGCTCCTCGCTTATTTTGGGTATTGCTATGGCTTTGCCGGTTTCAATTACCCTGCCTGTGATGCCCTCACCCAATTTGTATTTTCCACTTTTCATGGCGGCCCTGGAAAGGCCGTGAGCAACCTCTATGTTTATCTCATTACGCAGAGGATTCAGAATAGTAATGGTTCCACGGATCATATCCATTGAGTTAGACAGAATATCTAAAACCTTATATAAAGATTTTTTAAGATCCAGGTGCTCATTCAGGGTTTTGCTGATTTCATAAAGCAGGGTAACGTCTTCTATATGTTTCATGGCACACATTTTTTTAAGTTAACTTTTGTTTTCAATCCTTCTAACTGCCTGTTGTTATTACAATAAAGATTTTCTAATACAAGCTGATTGTCAGAAATCCAATTTCCTTTCCAAAATTAATGGGTTCGCAAAAAAGTCTTGTTTTGCTCAAAGGTATTCGCAAAATCTACAAACATGTCATTTCAGCTAATGCTAACTACAATATTGTAACATATATACATCAATCTAATATATTTGCAACAAAATAATAGTTATCCTTATTGTATCCTATGTATAAATATTTAGTAATTAATGATAGTTAACCTAATATAACGCCGTTATCGACAAAGTGGCACGTCCTTTGCTCTATCATTTATGCAAACAATTACAAGTTTGATATAAAAGGAGAGCGCTAAATGAAAAAAATCGAAGCAATTATTAAACCATTTAAACTGGACGAAGTAAAGGACGCACTGAACGATATCGGTGTGTCGGGCATGACTATCAGCGAGGTCAAGGGATTCGGACGACAGCGTGGGCACAAAGAGATCTATCGCGGTGCTGAATACCAGGTGGATTTTATACCAAAGATGAAGATCGTTGTTGTGGTTGATTCATCCATGGCAGATAAAGTTGTGTCTATTATTTCTGAAAAGGCCAATACAGGCAAGATAGGTGACGGCAAAATCTTTGTATCGCCATTAGATAAAGTAATCCGCATCAGAACCGGTGAAACCGACAAAGATGCCATTTAATATTACGTAACAGTTCACGGTTGTCGGTTTACAGTTAACAGTTTTATATTTTGAGGCTGGCAACGTAAGACGAGACAGCCTCTTTTGATCAACCGTGAACCGTAAACCGTGAACTGTTGCAAGATTAATAAGGAGGTTAACAATTATGAAAACTCTTATACTGAGTTTACTTTTAACACTAAGCAACCTTTCCATTGCCTGGGCCTGGGATGGGCCAGTCACACCGGAATCAAATAAAACAGCTATTGATTTGGTGCAGGCCCACGCTGATTACGTATGGACTTTAGTTGCAGCGGCGCTTGTCTTTTTCATGCAGGCTGGTTTTGCACTGGTTGAGGCAGGATTTACGCGAGCTAAAAATGCTGTGAACATAATGATGAAAAATCTCATGGATTTTTCTGTTGGATCATTAGCCTTCTGGGCTATCGGGTTTGGCCTGATGTTTGGCGTGTCCAACTCCGGTTGGCTTGGAACATCGGGTTTTTTCTTAAGCGACTTTTCGCCGGATGGTGATCCCTGGGTTCTGGCATTCTGGATGTTTCAGGTGGTTTTTGCTGCTACAGCGGCAACTATAGTATCTGGAGCAATGGCAGAAAGAACCAAGTTTATTGGCTACTTGATTTACAGCGTTTTTATAAGCGCTTTGATCTATCCCATCTTCGGAAGCTGGGCCTGGGGTAGTCTGTATCATGGTAATGGCTGGCTTGAGGGTCTGGGTTTTATAGATTTTGCAGGGTCCACAGTAGTTCACTCTGTGGGCGGATGGGCTGCTCTGGCAGGCACAATTGTCCTTGGGCCGCGCTTGGGCAAATACACAAAAGACGGAGGGATAAAACCGATTCTGGGGCATAATATACCATTAGCAGCGCTGGGAGTTTTTATCCTGTGGCTTGGGTGGTTTGGTTTTAACCCCGGCTCCACCACTGCAGCATCAAAAGACATTGCCATGATCTTTGTAAATACAAACCTGTCTGCGGCAGCCGGAGCTGTTCTGGCAATGATGACATCATGGATTAAGTTCGGCAAACCTGATGTGGGTATGAGTTTAAACGGGGCACTTGCCGGTTTGGTGGCGATTACCGCTGGATGCGCAAATGTATCACCGACCAGCTCAATCATTATCGGAGCTGTTGCAGGTGTCATTGTAGTCTTTGCAGTCATCATGTTTGACAGGATTAAAGTGGATGACCCTGTCGGAGCAATATCAGTACATGGTGTAAATGGGGCATGGGGAACACTGGCAGCCGGTATCTTCAATATGGGAGGCACCACGGCAAAAATTATAGGTGTACAGCTTTTGGGGATTGCAGCCTGTTTCATATGGACATTCACAGCAGCCTATATCTTGTTCAAAATAATTGACATGACCATAGGCCTGAGAGTCTCTGCTGAAGAAGAAGCTAAAGGTCTTGATCTTGTAGAGCATGCCGGCAATGCCTATCCTGACTTTGAGGTTTCATCATATTCGCAGAAATAGTATTGAGCTATCAAATATAAAACCTAAAAAATATGAGATGGTTTCATTGATGATTCTGACTACTTCTTTGCTGATGCTACTATGTCTATTGCTTTTTAAGGTTGGCTAACCATTGTGCCCGTCTGTTACAACGGCGTTTTAGATGCGCACGAGATTTAGGGTCGTGTCTGTCAGTTACAACGGCGTTTCGGACAGACGCGGCTCTAATTTCTTTTTATCCGTCTATTATAGAGGTAAGATGCAATCTTCCAGCCGTTCAGCTTTAGAAAGAAAGGTACAGGAGTTAACTGTTCTTTATGAAATCAGCCAGCTTCTTGTATCAACTTCTGATCCAAAGGAAAATTTAGGATCTATTCTTGACATACTTCATTCCAGAATGGGTATGGAGCGAGGTACTATCACTCTTTTGGATCCATCAACCAAGGAATTGACCATTAAAGCGGCACATGGTCTTACAGATGAAGAAATGAGAAGAGGGCAGTATCATGTGGGTGAGGGCATTACAGGGAAGGTAGTGGAAGATGGAGATCCAATTATTGTATTAAGAGTAGGCGAGGAACCGTTATTTTTAAATCGGACCGGAGCACGCAGAGACATTCAGAAAAACAACATTTCATTCATCTGTGTACCCATTAAGATAGGCACCTTTGCTTGCGGAGCCCTGAGTGTGGACCGGCTTTTTAGCGAGGAAATTTCTTTTGAAGAAGACCTGAGATTGCTGACCATTATTGCTTCTAATGTAGCGCAGGCTATAAGAATCAGTAGAATGATGGAAGACGAAAGGAATCGCCTTAGGAACGAAAATTTAACCTTTCGAGAAAAGCTCAAAGAACGATATAGCTTTCACAACATCGTGGGCAGCAGCAATAAAATGCGAGAGGTCTTTGAAATGATTAATCATGTTGCCGCCAGCGATGCCACTGTGCTCATAAGAGGGGAGAGCGGTACAGGCAAGGAGCTTGTGGCCAATGCAATTCATTACAATAGCATGAGGGCGGAAAAGGCGTTTATCAAGGTAAATTGCGCTGCCCTGCCCGAAACTTTGATAGAAAGTGAGTTGTTCGGACATGAAAAAGGTGCTTTTACCGGTGCAACAGAAAGAAGGATCGGTAAATTTGAATGTGCCAACGATGGCACTCTGTTTCTGGATGAAATTGGTACTCTGAACTCCACTGCTCAGGCTAAGCTTTTGAGAGCTTTGCAGGAAAAAGAGGTGGATCGGGTGGGTGGAGCCAATGCCATAAAGATTGATATTCGGATTATAACGGCTACCAATAAGCCGCTGGAAAAGGCCATAGTGGATGGGAGCTTCAGAGAAGATCTATATTACCGTCTCAATATATTTCCAATTTATCTGCCCCCCTTGAGAGAAAAAAAGACAGACATTCTTCTTTTGGCAGATTATTTTCTTGAAAAGTACAGCAAGAAGTATAAAAAAGACATAAGAAGAATTTCCACGCCCGCTATTGATATGCTCATGCGCTATCACTGGCCTGGTAATGTTCGGGAGCTTGAAAACTGTATGGAACGGGCAGTACTTCTTTGTAGTGACCACGTAATTCACAGCTACCACTTACCACCCACTACCCAGACAGCCGAAGAATCGGGTACAGTTTCCTCCGGTTCGTTAGAGGCAGCTATATCCACATTTGAAAGAGATATAATTATTGATGCACTAAAGAGC
>JABZFQ010000192.1 GCA_014237365.1 Desulfobacteraceae bacterium
TGCAACCACAGGGCGAAAGGGCAACCACAGGCGTTTGCCCCTACGTTATTTGAAAACGAATTGTATCACATAATAGGGAACCATCATCAAGATGGCATTGTTTTATTTTGGTTACACTCAAGTTATTTCGTCCACGTTCCTAACAAATCATCGAAGCGAGATTGAAATTTTTATTTTACTTTACTTTGAGCTAATTTAAGGGGTTATTATGAAATCCAAATACACTATTATTGCTATTTTGATACTTTTAACAGTTTTTTTCTTAGTAGCAGGCTGTGGATCATCTGGAGGCGGAGATAGCGACGATGCCACTTTAGAAGACATTGATGATGGATTGACTGTGGCTGTAAGTGTATCTGCCGATCCAACGAGTATTGTTGCAAATGGAACCAGTACCAGCACGATTACAGCTATTGCAAAAACAGCCACGGGACAGGGTGTGCCCGACATTAATGTTAGCTTTGGAACCGATAATGGTTCTATTACAGCCAGCGGAATCACTGATAGCGAGGGCAAAGCCACGGCCACCCTTACAAGCAGTACGGAGCAAGCTGTCGCGAACGTGACAGCATCGGTTGGAACTATCGAAGGTACGACAACTGTTACCTTCACCGTTGGTGCTGAAGTCACGGCATTCTCAATTAAGCTTTCTGCGGATCCCATTTCCGTAAAATCCGACAACTCGGACAATTCTATCATTACCGCCAATGTTCTGGATGCAAACAATGCCGTTATAGAAGGAATTACTGTAATGTTTAGCGCCGGAGGAGGGCAAATAAGCGCGTCATCTGCTGATACAGATGCAAATGGCAAGGCGCAGATCACCCTTTCATCAGGAACTATAGATCCAAGCAATCAGGTTGTTACGATTACCGGCACTGTTTCAGGGCTTTCTTCGCAAGTACCCGTACAGATCACAGGCTCAACCCTCACTCTTTCTACCAACAATTCGGACATTACGGCTGATGACCCAACTACTGATACTGCTACCCTTACAATAACGGTAAAGGATGCAGGCGAAAATCCTGTCTATGATATCCCGGTTACACTGAGTATCAGCGGAACCGGTGAAGTCAATCTGTCACCAGATACAGGCAATACAGACATCAACGGCGAGCTTCAAGTGACGGTAACAGGAAAAGACGCTGGCTCTGTTACAGTAACGGCCAATGGCCTTGGGACAAAGGGCACCCAAGAATATACCGTAAGCTCTGTTGAAGCACTCTTTGGCATTACCTCGCCAGCAATTGATCCTTATCTCCTTTTCACCAACAAGGATCTTCTAATTATTGTAAATGCCCCGGAGTTGACAAGAGTCCAATTTGCCACGACCTTCGGCAGTCTGACCGGGGGAGGCAAAACAGGGCAGGTAATAGAGGTAGCTGTTGCAGACGAAACAGCTTCGGCCGTGTTCAGTTCGAGTCAGGTCGGTCTTGCAACCATTCAGGTGTTTGATCCGGACAATTCTTCGACTTCGGACACTCTTGGAGTAGCAATCACGGCGCCATCCGATGATGCTGCACGCATTACTCTGCAGTCCAGAACATATGTGGTTGCGCCAAGTACCGGAGGCATCAGCAATACAGCTACCCTGACAGCAACCGTGCGAACCTCGGATCTGCAGGTTGTCGGCGGCGCTCCTGTTGCATTTTCGATTGAAAATCCCACGGGCGGCGGCGAGACCGTATCCCCTGTTGTTGTGTATACGGACGGCTCAGGTGTTGCAAACACAACATTTACTTCCGGCTCACTGCCTTCGGTAGAGCCTGTGATCGTCAGCGCCCGGGTTGTCGGCGAAGGAACCACAGGTCCTTTGGCCAACATCCTTTCATTTAATAATTTTAATCCGGATACCATCACGCGATCTGATGGGGAATCATTTGAAACAGACGATTTTGAAGCTGGTGAACAGATCAGGGTTCAAGGTTCGGAAAGCAATGATGGTATTTATATCGTTGAAAGCGTGGCCGCCAACACGCTAACTCTGGTTGCCTTCGAAACCCTATCTGAGGAAACGGCAGCGGCAACAGTCACCATCACGTCTGTTGCCGTTGCAATTGATCCGGGCATTACAATTGGCGGGACAGCCGGATCTGTGGTGATCGGCAGAGGTTCTAAAATCACAGTGCTGAGTCCAACCGCGTATGCTCTGCCAATGTCGGTACTGGTGGCGGATTCAAACGGCAATCCCATATCAGGTGCCGTGGTTTCTCTCAGCACATGGCCAGCCCAGTATTCAGCAGGTGCTTGGTATGATGAAAACACTAAACCGGATGAAGAAAACTTTGTGCCGTATATTTCAGGCACCTTCGACAATGAGGACTTAAATGAAAATACTTTCCTCGATTCCGGTGAAGACAAAAATGGAGATGGTTTGCTTACGCCCCATAATTCTGCGGCAGGCACCCTCCCTACAACGGTAACCACAGATGAAAATGGCGTGGCCAATTTCGATCTGGTCTACCTGAAGGCCCACGCCTACTGGATTATAGATCGAATCAGGGCAAGCACATTTGTCCTTGGAACAGAGACCACGGCATCTACAACCTATCGCCTTCCTTATGAAAGATCGGAAGGAGAGGCAGGTGATTTAAACGATTCTCCTTATCCAGTAGGCCTGACAGCAGAGGCCGGAGAATCCACTGCCATCTATACCTTCCCTGTCTTTGCATCAAACGAAAATGATATATTTACATCGTCCGATGATCAGGTTGTCCTTGTTGAAGATCCACTTACACATAGCTGGAGTTATAAATACACGGTGCCGACGACCGCATCTGTCGGCGATGTCATTACAGACTGGGTCACAGTGCATGAAACCTGGTACAGTACAATCGTGCCTGTGCAAATTATTGTGAAATAGGCTCACGGGAGGGTAGGCCAATGCAGGTGTAGCACTGCTCAAATTTTCCAACCTGTGATGCTGCCAATCATTGAACTGTGAACTGACAACTGTAAACGGCTACAAAAACAGTTTGACGGCGATACTGTTTTGTATTTGCAAATTAAAGCAATTGTTGCCCGATTGTAGTTGCTTAATTTGCTGAAATAATAGATCTTTTGGATATAGAATTTTGCAGTTATTTATCTGAACATCTATACATAAAAACAGCCTAAAAGGTTGAGATGAAAATACAGGAAATCCTGAAACAACCTGAAAACAAGTCCCTGGAATTTAAAAAAGAAATTCCAATGCAAAATTCAGGGTTTCCCGTTTTAAAGCTGAAAACAGGGCTGAGCTGATAAACTCGACCACTATTAACGATGGTTTATTGGCGATGCCGGAAAAAATCATGGATTTTGTTCGTCTTTACATGGAAAAAAAGGTGAGTTTATCTGCATTGCGAAGAAAGGAAGAATATGACATTCCTTTGCCTGCTATCCGTGAGGGGATTTTAAACGCAATCTGTCATAGAGACTACTCCATTGGCGGGTCAGATAATAAGCTGGATATTTTTTTAGACAGGATTGAAATTACAAGTCCCGGTACTCTTCCCATAGGGATAACCATTCGGGATTTGGGAGAGGGAATATCCGAAGTCAGGAACAGGCTTATCGTAACAATATTACGTGAGGCAGGATATATTGAGCAGTTAGGGACAGGCATAATGAGGATAAAGGAAGCGTGCAAAAAAATGGCGCTTCCCGAACCAAAATTCGAAGAGACAAGTAATTTTTTCAAAGCAACTATCTTCAGGACACAGTTTACTTTATTCTTTCCGCCTCTTTTTGCGCCTCACGCGCTATAGCACTGTCGGGCGCAAGCTCAACCACTTTATTGTAAGCGCTAACTGCCTTTTTGTATTCGTGCGATAAACTGTATGCCTTTGCAAGATAAAAATATGATTCAGCAGAACGCGGATATTTTTTCACTGCTTTTTCAAGCATTGCTACAGCATCTGCAGCCCTTCCCAACGCTATATAAGTTCGGCCAATGCCCCGCAGGGCAATAATAAAATTTGGCTCCATCTTAAGGGCATCGCTATAATATTTTTTTGCAACCTCGTATTCCTGCTTATTGTAATATGCCCACCCCAGGTTTGTAAGGGGAAAGTGTGGTGTAGTATATAAGATATCATCAATAATTTTCTTAAAACAGGCAATCGCCACAGCCCATTCTTTTTTGGCAAGATAGGCTGTTCCCAGATTATTTATAGCTGGAGCATAATCCGGCTTTATTTTTACTGCTTTCTTAAAATGTTTTATAGCAAGGTCCAGCCTACCCTTGGCCATATACACAAGACCAAAGTCATTTTGAAGATAGGGATCCCTGGAGTATAATTTTTCTGCTTTTAGAAATTCTCTCAGTGCTGAAGAAAAATCTTTTTGCTGCATGTATGCCTCACCGAGGTTTCTTGAGGCTTCCTCCTGTTTCTTTCTCACTTCAGTATTAACAGTGCAGGATGCTATACAAAAAATGAAAAACAAGCTTAAACATAAAACAAGACGATTTGTTTTCATGCTTTTCTACTCCAAACCTATGCGGCTACTTGGGGAAGTTATTTCTGAGTTCAAACTCATAATAGTCACCTTTATAGTCTTCCAATTCCACATCCATTTTCTTAACATCAGCAAGGCGCGGGCCGTCCTTGCACCATTCAAGAATTGAGTTTACATTTTCTTCATTACCTTCAAAAACGGCTTCAACTGTCCCATCTCTTCTGTTTTTTACCCATCCCAAAACCTCGCAGCTATCTGCCGCACGTTTTGTTTCCATCCTGAAAAAAACTCCTTGAACCCGGCCACTTATTATTGCATGAGCTCTTACCTTGTTTGACATATTAGCCTCCTGAATTCTCCGTCCATTGAATTATTTTTGCACATGACTATTTCCCGAAGCATCCTGAAGAATATTAAGACCTATGTAAATATAATGAAGGCCGGATATTATTGTAAGCCCGGCCGTGAGCCAGCATAATGACCATTGAATTATATAAAAATCGGGGAGCTTCGGATTAAGGAGCGCTAAAAAAACTGTGGAAAGCTGGGCAACGGTAGTACATTTGCTGACAATACTCGGCTTTATCTCAAAATTAATATTCGTCATTGCAAAAATAGCAACCCCTATCAATATCAAGACATCACGACTTATTACAATAACTGTCAGCCAGCCAGGTACTATTTTAAGAATTGCCAGGCTTACAAAAGCCGAAGTCAAAAGGAGCTTATCTGCTATAGGATCAAGGTAAGCCCCTAACGCAGTATGCTGGTTAAAATATCTTGCCAAAAGCCCGTCTAAAGCGTCGCTTATAGCAGCTATGGTAAAGACCAAAAGAGCAAATGAAAATAAATTTCTCAGCAGAAAAATAACAAAAAGAGGGGTTAGCAGTATTCTGATGACAGTTAAAATATTAGGAATGTTTATAGTCAATTTATTTTAGCTCGAAACAAGTCTGATTCTTAAAT
>JABZFQ010000036.1 GCA_014237365.1 Desulfobacteraceae bacterium
CAGAATTTTCACATGACCAATTAAACCAGATAGAGGCCACCGATCAGTAATTTCAACTAAAACTCAGGGTGGTCAAATTTGGGTTAGCACAGGTGGTCAATTTTCGGTTGTCATTTCTAACGGGAGAGAATTGGGAATGCCTGTTGCAAAGTACGCTATTGCAGGCGCTAATATAAAAGACAGGCTCTGGATGATAAAGCATGCCCTTAGCCTAAAACCCACCGTCAATCTGGTGATATACGAAGTGGATGCCCGAATGTTTGACACGGAGGGTTTGAGTTCGGCATCGTATAGCCTGTTTCTTCCATTTGCAGATAGCGCTGTAATGTCACAGTATCTGTATGACGAAGCAACATGGCAGGAATTCTATACCGCAAAGTTAATCAAAACGGCCGGATTCAGGGATCAAACCCTGAATAGCCATGCGTGGATTGCTGAATCGAAGCGAAAACAAGCACGATACGCGTTGAACAGTATAAAGGTTATCTGGAGAGGGAATGGCGGAGAAAGATCAGGATTTCTCATGAGGCCGTAGCCTGTCTGCGCGACACTCTGAATATGCTGACTGTACGGAACATAAAAGTTGTGCTTGTTTACATACCGGTTATAGATCTGCTGAACGATCCGGAACGTAGACAGCATGACCGGATAATCCAGATAATTGAAGAAATGGCCAAGGACAAAGAGCAAATATGTTTTGTGAATTATAATACGGACTATGAAGCCAGACATGATCTCTTTTTTGATCCCCGGCATCTTAATGAAAAGGGAAAGCAGATCGTGACCGGCAGGCTTATTGAGAATATCAAGAGGATGCTGACCTTTGACCGAGCCCTAAGGGCGTTAGAAGCATTTATCATGCCCATGCAAGCAAAGCATTCTGTGGCAGAAAGTTTTGCCAAACTGGAATAATGGAAGTAACTGTGGAACGACACGTTGAATATATATTTGGATATCCTGTCACCACGATCGAGAGGAATGCCTGTGTAAAGCAGATCCTTTCCTGGATTGATTCCAATCAAAGGGGAAAATATTTTGTCTGCACCAATCCCCACTCCATTGCAGAGGCCGAATCAGATCCGATCTTCAAAAAAGCTCTGAAAAGCGCCGACCTCATCATTCCTGATGGAAAAGGAGATCTTCCCAATCTGTATGTGCAAACCTGCGTGAAGCCTGGGCGAAAAGGCGATATGCTGCCCATTTTATCAGCAAGCTGACCGATGCAGATGGAGAAAACAGTGAAACAAACACCTGGTTGGATTTTGCAAAAGATTGTCAAAGTGTCGGCGCAATGCTGGGCGCCATGATCAAGAACCCAACTTCATTTATGCTCAAAAGACCTTTGAATTTTTTCTCTGACTTCCGACTCCCGATATCCGACCTTCGTCCCTTCCTGACCTCCGACCTCCGCCCTCTGGGCAATGACATTCATTCCGTAGTTTCCGTTATAGATATGAGGAAATCTTCGATGTGCAAATGCTGGATGCCCTGATAGCTGCCGCCTGTTATTTCGTCCATTGATATGACCATCTTGGGGAAATTATCAGGAATGGCCAATAGATTGCCGAATTCTCTCTCCTTAACCTTGTCGTCAGTGATGAGATATGCGACTTGAATATATAGACGCTCTCCCCCTTTTTCACAAACAAAATCCACTTCCTTCTTACCCATCTTTCCGACCATTACCTCGTATCCGGCTGATTTTAAATGTACATAAACAATATTTTCCAGCATCTTATTGATGTCCATGGCCTGAAAGCCCACCAAAGCGTGTCGCAGGCCAAGATCCTCAAAATAGTATTTTTCGCCGATTTCGAAAATCTTTTAGGAAAGATAGTCAAGTACCAGGTTATGAGATACCTTGATCTTTTGTGACTTTAGATAATCACTTATTTTTCTGGCCGTTACCAGACTGCCCACATTATCGGCTAAAAAGCGTGTCAATCTCTGTAGAAAAGAGACGTTCCGAATATCGTAACGGGATACGATATCCTTTAGTAAAATCGCATCCAATATATTCCGAAGATAATCGAAAACAACCTCTTCCTTTAGATCCAAATGGCGTAAATATGGAAGCCCGCCAAACTTTAAATATGCTTTGAAGGATTCTCGCCCTCGGGCCAGGGTATGAAATCGAAGAAACTCTGCATAAGTGAGACCATATACCTTGATTTCAACATATCGGCCGGATAGATATGTCGCCAATTCACCTGAAAGCAGCTTTGCATTACTTCCTGTACCATAGATATCAATGTTTCCTTTTGCCTGGAAATTTCTTAATGCCTTCTCGAAACCATCAATCTCCTGTAACTCATCAATGAAAAGATACAGGCTGCGATCCGACTGCCGATGCAAATCAACATATGCAATCAGGTCTTCTGCAGTACGGATTGCGGCAAACTCATGCAATTCTTTATTGATGTATATCTGCTGACCTTGAGAGTCCAAAGATGAAATTCGATCCATCAGTTGATACAACAAGTAGCTTTTTCCGACACGCCTCTGCCCGACCAGAATTTTCATTATATCCTTGCCTACAAAAGGCATAATCCTTTGGAGATACAATGGGCGTTCTATATAAAATGGCTTGTCATTCATAACTGATTTCTTTTTAGCATCCATATTTTTGTTTATTATAACATACAAACAAGCATAGTCAAGAAAATCTATTGACTAAATGATATTTTTGTGATTTGAGATCGGGCAAATTCGACACAAATCTGTAGGCCTACTTGTGGAAGTTATTTCGTCCCCGTTCCTAACAAATGTAAATTTATTTGCATATGGTCGGGGGTTAAAAACCCCTCCTACAGGCAGTATATTCCTAAATGGGAAACTTATTTAAAACTCAATACTAACTGCACAGCTCGCAAATTTTGGGGAGTATTATACTTGATAAAATTTCCATTTTATGCTTAAAGAAAAAGATGAATTGGCCGCAAAAAGGCGCAAAATACGCAAATGATTAAAAGATAAATTAGCCGCAGATGGACGCGGATTAACGCAGATAAATTTTAAATTTTTGTTCAATCTGCGTTTATCTGCGTGCATCAGCGGCTAATTTATCAAGAAACTAAATATGGGAGAAGCAATTATGGAAAATGAAATAAAACAACAGGAGCAGATAAAACTGCCACAGGATTTTCAGGCTCTTATCGCCGGTTTTTTCCCTAACACAAAATATTTTGACAGCCGGTTTGATCTTTTACAGGTTCAAATTGATGAATCAAGAAGAAACCAGGAACAGATCAAGGAACAGATCAAGGATTTTAAAGGCGATACTGATAAACGTTTTGAGCAGGTGGATAAACGTTTTGAGCAGGTGGATAAACGCTTTGAGCAGGTGGATAAACGCTTTGAGCAGGTGGATAAGCGCTTTGACCAGGTTGATCACAGGTTTCAGCGGCTTGAAGATAAAATAGACAAGCTCATCGAACGTATTGATGTTAAGATTGACAGAGGCTTAAAAGAGAACCGGAATCTGACTGTAAGACTCTTCACCTTTGCGCTTTCTTTCTCCCTTGTTGCGGTAATCGGGATGTTTGGAAAGCTTTTTGGGTTGTTTTAGGCGCTGAGAAAAAAAGATGAATTAATTCCACAGATGGACGCGGATTAACGCGGATAAATTTTTGTTCGATCTGCGTTTATTTGTGTGCATCTGCGACAAATTGAGGGTTGACGATGTGAGATTTTATCTGGTAGATATAAAAATATGAAAAAAAGAACAATAGTTATGGCAGTTATGATCTCGGTGATAATGATACCGAGTCTCTTATTTGCCTTTGAGACCGCCCCAAGGATAAGCGATAGAGAGATAGTTGAGAGGCTTACCGGATTGGAAGAGGGGCAGAAGAATCTTGAGAATCGCTTTGATGACCTTCGTTCTGAGATGATTAGCCGGTTTAATACACTTGGATGGTTGTTGGGGCTTTTCATCACGATTTCCCTTGTAATGCTGGGATTTGTTTTGCGTATGCAATGGCAGATGCACAGAAGACAAACTCGAATGGAAACGATCCTTGAGGTACACAAGGATGAGATTACCTTCCTGAAAGGTCTCATAGAAAAACTCCTTCCCCCTAAAGGCGTATTGTAATCCCCTCCTTTTTTCGCCTGACTCCGGACTGACTTGTGGCCTTTGGGGGTCTATTTATATAAGCCACACATGGAGGAACGAATCAACGAATCACCAAATTCGATGTTTATGCTCTTCTATCATTGATCAAGCTTGTTCAAACGACAACGCACCTCGAATCGCTCAAGCGTTCGGGATAAAAATCATCCAACGTTAGGAACGTGCAGTAAACTGGGCGATTTTTTTGGTGGCGTATCAGGCGTGGCCATTACTGCCGGATATAATAAAATCGCCGGAGAGATAGCCGAGAATAAAAGACTGAAAAGAAAAGTCGCCAGGATCAGAGCTCGAATAGTTAATATCTAAGATGTGACACTTATGTTGCGCCGTTTGAACCGTTGCGCATAATATGTGAGGATAGTAACTTGAAAAAGCTTCCCATAGGAATATCAACATTTAAAGATATCATTGAAGAGGGATACCTTTACGTTGATAAAACTCTTTTTGTTAAGAGACTCGCAAACAAAGGAAGATACTATTTTCTATCTCGTCCCCGAAGATTTGGGAAAAGCCTTTTCCTTGACACGTTAAAGTCTGCTTTTGAAGGAAGAAAGGAGTTGTTTAACGGCCTGTTTCTTCAAAACAACTGGAACTGGGAAGAGAAATATCCTGTACTAAAGATAAGTTTCGGTGCAGGTGTTCTGCGAAATCAAAAAGAGCTTGATGAAACCTTTGAAGGCATGATTTTGAGGTTGAAAGACAAATTCAACCTTGAATTGTCTGATATAAGTTATAAAGAAAATTTTAGAGAAATTATAGAAAAGCTGTATCAGAAATTTAATCAGAAAATTGTGATCCTGGTAGATGAATATGACAAGCCAATACTTGATAATATAACTGATCCTGACACCGCTGCTTTAATGAGAGACAATTTAAAAAATTTTTATTCTGTAATCAAGGATTCAGACGCATTTATTAAATTTGTATTTATCACAGGGGTTTCAAAATTTTCAAAAGTCAGTCTTTTCAGTGGACTTAACAATCTTGAGGATATAACCCTTAATAAAAACTATTCAATTATTTGTGGCTATACTCAAGATGATCTTGAAAGAGAATTTAAAGACAGGCTGAAAAATGCTGATTTAAATGAAATAAGAAACTGGTACAATGGTTACAACTGGCTTGGTGAACCTGTATATAATCCCTTTGATATTCTTCTGTTCTTTTCCAATCATTGTGAATTCAGGAACTACTGGTTTGAAACAGGCAGTCCTTCTTTTTTAATAAAACTTTTTAAGGAAAATAATTATTTCATACCTGATCTTGAAAAAGTAGAGGTGACAGAGAGTCTTCTTGGAAGTTTTGATGTTGATTTTATTGAGCTTGAAACCCTTCTCTTTCAGACCGGATATCTGACAATCAAAAGACAAAAGCGAGTTGGCCCCAGGTTAAAGTATGAACTTAAATATCCCAATATTGAGGTACAGTATTCCCTGAACGATTATATCATTGATTATTTGACATTGGATCCGGTTGGGAAATCAAAACATCAGGACGCACTCTATTATGCCCTTGAGGCAGGCGATCCTGAACGACTGCATGAATCTCTAAAACGTTTATTTGCTTCCATTCCATACAATAATTTTTCTAAAAACAGAATATATGAATACGAAGGATATTATGCATCGGTTATTTACAGTTATTTTGCAACTCTTGGCTTAGAACTTATTGCAGAGGATGTGACAAACAAGGGCAGGATTGATTTAACCCTAAAACTTAATGACAAGGTTTATATCATTGAATTCAAGGTTTCTGATGAAGCCTCTAAGGATAGATGCTTGCCTCTTAAACAGATAAAAGAAATGGCCTACAGTGAAAAATATACAGATAAACAAACTTCTGTTTATCTTATAGGGATAACCTTCAGCAAAAAAGACAGAAATATCAGCTCCTTTGAATGGAAAAAAGTTTAAGCACTTCAGCAACAAGATGTAATTGCAAAACAACCTAACACTTAGAGCCTATTTCAGTAGGCCATGTACACATGGTTCGTGCCCTTCCAACAGGCCTTTTGGCTCGCGTTTAGTCGCCTACTGAAATAGGCTCTTATACTTAAATGTTGCTCGAAATTTGACAGTATCCTTGTAAAGGCTTATAAAGCACAGGCTTATAAGAAAATTGGGTTGTTAGAACCTTAAGATAGTGGTTTTGTTAAAATAAAAACTAAGGAAAAGATATCTCACGCAAAGGCGCAAAGATAAAAAGATGAATTATCAAAAAACTAAATATGTGAGAAGCAATTATGGGAAATGAAATAAAACAACAGGAGCAGATAAAACTGCCACAGGATTTTCAGGCCCTTATCGCCGGTTTTTTCCCTAACACAAAATATTTTGACAGCCGGTTTGATCTTTTCCAGGTTCAAATTGATGAATCAAGAAGAAACTAGGAACATATCAAGGAACAGCTTAGGGATTTTAAAGGCGATACTGATAAACGTTTTGAACAGATAGATAAACGTTTTGAGCAGGTGGATCACAGGTTTCAGCGGCTTGAAGATAAAATAGACAAGCTCATCGAACGTATTGATGTTAAGATTGACAAAGGCTTAAAAGAGAACCGGAATCTGGCTGTAAGGCTTTTTACCTTTGCGCTCTCTTTCTCCCTTGTTGCGGTAATCGGGATGTTTGGAAAACTTTTTGGGTTGTTTTAGGCTCTGAGAGAAAAAAATGAATTAGCCGCAGATGGACGCGGATTAACGCGGATAAATTTTATTTTTTTAATGTACATAAACAATATTTTCCAGCATCTTATTGATGTCCATGGCCTGAAAGCCCACCAAAGCGTGTCGCAGGCCAAGATCCTCAAAATAGTATTTTTCGCCGATTTCGAAAATCTTT
>JABZFQ010000220.1 GCA_014237365.1 Desulfobacteraceae bacterium
TTCCGGAGGTTCGAATCGTTTTGCACATTCCACCAATATCTCGCATATATCACAGAGCGGGGAACCATCCCCGAAAATCAATAACTTTGTTCTATTTTGGTTACACTCAAATAACTTCCTCAATTAGGCGCATAGATTTGGGTCAAATTTGTCCGATCTCAGATCACAAAAGTTGATGGAATAGCGAGCTAATTTGATACTTTTGTGATTTGAGATCGGGCAAAGGCGGCCTGAATCTGTGATGCATAGTTGGGGAAGTTATTTCGTCCACGTTCCTTACTTACGCAAAGACCGCAAAGAACAGAAAAAGAAGCCCTTGGGGCATTTGACGTTCCGGATTCTATTCTGTTTCCATTTTAGATATCTCGGCTGCCAGCTCATCCTGGGCCTTTTGAGCCTGAAACTTCTGCCACAAAGATTGGTCATTACGCATACTCGTTTTAACAGCATCTTGAACATTGTTTTGCATGGCTGCCGCATCAAATCCTGTCAATACATAAAGAACTTTTGTGTTCGGGTTTGCGAGGGAACGAAAAATTCTGCTGCCGACCAGGGTTTCACTGGTAATTAATTTCGAAACAGATACATTCACCTTGTCAACTGTCTCAGAATCTCCGGAACCTGTGGTTTCAGCATACCGTTTTATCATCTTTCCGACTTTTATCTTCATCTGCGCGGCCAGCTGCTCACGCCCATGAGCGGCTGCCATGTCCTTTTGAAAGTTGTAACCGGCTTTTGTAGGTTGGGCGGAACCAACAGCGGAAACATCCACCCCTTCCACAGGCGCATCGCATATCCATAGCGGGGCAGGCGTTCTGCCGTCATCAGGAAATGTACACTCGGCAAGAAGATGGTCCAGCATTGGAGTACCGGCACTTTTACAGCCGTAAAAAGCAAACAACAGACTTACACAACAGATTAAAATACCAGCTTTTTTCATAATCAAATCCTCCTTTGGTTAGGAACGTGAACGAAATAACTTCCCCAACTATGCATCACAGCTTCAGGCCGCCTTTGTCCGATCTCAAATCCCAAAAATCTTGAAATAGCTCGCTATTCCTTCACCTTTTGTGATCTGAGACCGCACAAATTCGACCCAAATCTGTGATCCTACTTGTGGAAGTTATTTCGTCCACGTTCCTTAATATATTTTATTGAGAAGTTACAATGCATCCAAACGTTTTTTAAGCTCAAGATAATTGGTTTTACCTGTCCCCAGAACCGGTATTTCATTCAATTTTATCACATGCCTGATATTGTGGAGAGCGCTAAGACCGGCATCACGAAGGCAGGAATTTACCGATACCCGATCTGTATCCTTAATCGTAAATAATATCAACTCAGGATTTTCCTCGCTGGGTGTTGCCTCAACTGCGATTACAGGGCCATCGTCGTCGTCACCTGCAAAGTGCGGCACTAAAACCTCTTCTATCGCGGGCAGTGAGATCATCTCACCTCCCAGCTTAACAAAGCGTTTCAAGCGACCGCAAAAGGTTAAAACTCCCTCAGTATCTTCGGATATAAGGTCGCCGGTTTTGTACCATTCTTTGCCCTTATGCTCAACAAAGGGAGATTCTCCATCATAGTTCAGGTAACCGCTGAATACGCTTGGTCCGCGCACCAAAAGCATCCCGGCTCTGTTCCTGCCGATTTCTTTACCGGTATCAACACTAATAATTGTATGTTCAAGTGATGGCATTATTCTGCCGATCGTATATGGTTTTGGCGAATTTTCCATGTTGAAAGATACAATTGGCGAACATTCAGTTATACCATAGCCTTCGAGAAGTTTTATATTCAGGCTGTGTTCATTTATGGACCTATACACTGTGGGCGGACATTTTTCAGCGCCGCTGATGACAAAGCGTAAGGTTTGAAGTTGACTACTGCTTGATGCTTTTACGATACCATTTAAAAATGTGGGGGTGCCGACCATTAGCGATACTCTGTATTCCTCTACTAGACGTGCAATAGTCAATGCCTCGGTAGGATTGGGATTATATACTGTACGAATACCCATAGATAAAGGAAGTACAATTGTTGCTGTAATGCCGAATGAATGGAATGGAGGCAGAATGCCAATTAAAACATCCTTTTCCCTGATGGTTACCATTGAAGGGATATCCCGAATATTTGTCATTATATTACTGTGTGAAAGGGGTACTGCTTTCGGCATGCCTTCTGAACCGCTGGTAAACAGGATTACAGCGGTATCATTCATTTTTGGATGTTTTAACGACGACCAGGTTAGCCGGCTCCTTAAATAGGCTGATATTTTGGATTTATATGAAATTTTTTTGCGAAGATCTTCAAGAAATACAAAACCGTCACTCAATTGCTCCAGGGTTATTCCCTGCATTGAAAGTCTGTTAACAAGTACATTAGCGGTCAATACATTATTTACACCAATAAGATTCAGCGAATGTAACATATTGCGAGAACCGACTGTCCAATTAACCATAACCGGTATCTTGCCGGCAAAAAGGGTCGCCAGATAAACTGTTGCAGCTCCTACCGATGCCGGCAGCATAATCCCTATATGCCTGCCGGATAAAGCCTTTATCAGGGGCTTAAGCACCATAATTGCAGCAATGAGATCGCGATACGTCTTTTCGCCGCTTACCTGATCTGCTATGATAAGGTTGGAAGGATTCCGCCTTGCCTGGTTCAAAAAAACCTCAGTTATCGTACTCCCTTTGGCTACTGTTAACTGAATGTTTGAGGAAGGTTCTCTAAGCCACCTCTGACTCACAGATTTCAATGGCACATTATCAGATGCCACTCCCTTGCCCATTGCAGCCAGCATTACATCTCCGACAGTATTCAACGAATCGGTATCAACCTGAGAAAACCCGAATTCCTTTTCCAGCCATACAATTACCTCGGCAACGGCAAGGCTGTCAAGCCCAAGGTCATATGCCAGCTTATGGTCTTTTTCTATATCTGTTTGTCCTGTAAGTTGCCTTAGAAATTTAATAACCAGTTTCTGTGTAGTTGCAGGTACAGTATATTTTTTCCAATCAATCCTTACATACTCGGGCTCAGGGCGTATTGTAATACCATCCTTCTCATAGAAAAGATATGGGACATAGGTATTTCGGGAAGCATCGGCATTGTAAAAATCCTCCAAAAAACGGTTCATGGTAATCCGGTCTGCTGTGCGGGGAAAGTTTTTTGGTTCGACAAATTCAATTTGTACTGGCCTGCGCGGCATGGAAAATAAGCCGTTAAGGAAAAGATACTTCAGGCCTTGCTTAAGGTTAAACGCAAGATCCGGATTTTTGCCTGAAGCCCAGCTAAAGCTGCTTCCCCATAAGCCATTCTGGCGCACCAGAACCACACGTACATCTGGAACCTGTTCCATAATTAGCTTAACTGCGCTGGTTGCCCGGATTTTTTCCATGCAACTTCTTTTGAGGCGGCCGGCAGGGTAGAGCAAGAAATTCCCGTTGCTTCGAATATGATCAATACTTTCCGAAAGCACTTCTTTAATAACTGTGGAAGCAGCACGTCCTGTTCTAGGAATATCAGGAATCAACCTCGCTCCAAAGCGTTTGCTTATCCATGCAATCAGAGGATTAGTTAGCCGGAATTCAGCAGCAAGTGACCGCGGTGCAAAATCCTTGTGCAAAATAGAAAGTATGATGGCAGGATCTATCAATGCAGGATGATTCGGCAAAAAGAGAATGCTGCTTTTTCCTCTTGATTTTATATCATCCAGCCCTTTTATTTTGATGCTGTAACGAAGCCCGAGTAGAATTTTAGCTAACAGTCCCAGCAACTTATTCAATAGATTATATTTTTTCATTATTTCTTTCTTTATCTACAAAATATAATAAAGTTCCGCCTGCAATAAAGAAGAGCGAAATAGACATAATACTGACTCTTGATGAAATATCACTGCTGTATCCCATATGCCTGACCATAAGGCCGATTAATCCCATGAAAACAGGGCCAATAACAGCAGCAAATTTTCCAAGCATATTATAGAAGCCAAAGTACTCGGCTGATTTGTCTACAGGAATTATTTTAGCATAATAAGAACGGCTTAATGCCTGTATGCCGCCCTGCACCAAACCAATGATAATGGCAAGAATATAGAATTCAATTTTATTTTGTATAAAACCTGCCCATATGGAAACAAAGAGATAAACTCCAATTGCTATAAAGATTGAGCGTCTGGCACCTATCTTGCCGCCAAGATAACCGAATCCTATAGCAGAAGGGAAGCCGACAAATTGTGTAAGAAGCAATGCAACGATTAAATCATTTGATTCAAAGCCGATTGAAATTCCATAATCTACTGCCATACGTACTATTGTATCCACCCCGTCCATATAAACCCAGTAGGCCATAAGAAACATAAATATAGGCTTTAGGCGACGGGCATGATGAAAAGTCTCTTTTAACTGGACAAAACCTGCTTTCACCATATTAACGCCGGATACAGCATCTCTGCTCACAGGTTCTCTCACAAAAATAAAGATCGGTACAGAGAAAAACGCCCACCAGGCACCAACGCAGAGAAATGAAAATTTCACGGCTTCTCCGGCATCAGCGAATCCAAATGTTTCAGGCCTGAGGGTCATCCATACATTTAAAGCGAAAAGAATGCCTCCGCCCAAATATCCCAACGAAAATCCCAACGCGGAAACAAAATCCATTTTCTTTTTCGAGGCAATACCGATTATTAATGAATCATAGAAAATGTTTCCTCCTGAAAATCCGACAGTTGCAAAGACATACAAAACAACGGCTATCAGCCAGTACCCTTTTGAAACCATATACAGGGACAAAGTCATAACAATGCCCATATAGGCAAAGAACATTAGAAACTTCTTTTTTGATGTTCCCTTGTCGGCAATAGCACCAAGTATGGGTGCAAATAGAGCCACAAAGATACCGCCAATTGAATTTGCCATACCCAATCTTGCTGTACTCACTGTGGCATCAACACCCGCACTCCAGTATTGCTTAAAAAAAATCGGGAAAAAGCCGGCCATAACTGTGGTGGCAAAGGCCGAATTAGCCCAGTCATACATGCACCACCCGAATATTTCTTTCTTGTCGTCCATCTTTATTTTTAATTGCTGGTAGGATTTTAGAGATGTTAAGGCACCTGGTTGTCATTATCATTGAGACAGGACATTAATTAGGAACGTGGACGAATTAACTTCCCCAAGTAGGCGCACAGATTTGGGTCGAATTTGTTTGATCTCAGATCACAAAAGTTGATGGAATAGCTTACCTATTTCAATAGTTTTGGGATTTGA
>JABZFQ010000105.1 GCA_014237365.1 Desulfobacteraceae bacterium
AACAATTTTATTGGATTCAATTGCTTGTTTTATGAAAAGCTTTTCAGCGTTTAACCACGGGTATTTTGCTTCATCATAGATGCCCATTGGCCCACCCATGACTATTAGCCAGTCAATTTCTTTTACCAAGGGTATTTGTTGGCCTTCATATAAATGTGTAGCCGTTAATTCATGTCCTTTTTCTCTCAATATTGGCTCAATACTACTCAAGTCTTCAAAAGGTACGTGTTGTAAGTAGTGAATTCTCATTTGCTTACCTTTCTGACGCCAATCAACTCAATAGGTATGCTTCAGCGGCTGCGCCGTCTTCCAGAGCATCCAGAATTTCATCAATTATATCTTCGCTTTCAACATTTCCATACCAAAAATTTTTCGGATAAATAACCATTAAATGCCCGTTGTCGCACTGTTTCATGCAGCCTGTGCTTGTCAATAGGGCATCCATTCCTCTGTCGAGTATTTCGTTTTCTATGTAAGGTATGATATCTGTAGATCCTTTTTTGTTACACTTACCCTTAATTTCCCCTGATGCCCTGAAACTTGAACAGACAAAAATATGATGTTTATGTATTGGTATCGAATTGAAGCATCTTTCGGCAGAAACAGCCTTGTTGGCACAACAGTAAGAAACCCAGAGGATTTGCCAGAGCATCTTGTAGCTGATGAAAAGCATACCAGGATTCTCGGCGATAAAACTTACGTTGCCACTACTGTGGGAAACGGATGTGTTCTCGGTGCCTCTATTGCCGCAGATGTCGGAGAAGAATCATTAACCAGGTCTTATGGTATTTTTAAAGATGAAACTCAGTGCATAAAGCCAGGCTATTCTCCAAAAACCGTCAACACCGACGGTTGGCTATCTACCCAAAATGCATGAAAAACACTCTTTCCTTATGTTTTTCTGATTGCTTGTTTCCTGCATATTTATATCAAGATTAGAGATCGCTCAAAAAAAAGTTCAAGGATATTTATGATCAGGTGGTTACCAGATTGTGGAATTGTTATGAGGCTGAAAACAAAACTTTTTTTTCACAACGCGTAAGAAGACTTTATGAGTGGGCAAAGAACACCTCAACTCCTTGTTTTATGACAGAAAAAATTAAAAAGTTACGAGACAATATTGCATCTTTTTCAATAGCCTATGATCATGCTGGTTCTCACAGAACAAATAATATGCTGGATCGCCTGATGCAAAGAATGGACAGGCATCTTTTCAGCACTCAATATTTTCACGGTTTTCTTTCTTCTGCAGAACTTAACATAAGAGCATGGGCGCTTATTCTAAATTTTGCTCCTTCAAACCCGATCACTATCAAAAAATATAACGGAGCTCAAAGCCCGGCTGAACGACTTAACCACTTTCGGTATCATGACAACTGGCTGGAGAACCTTTTGATATCAGCTTCTTTGGGAGGTTATAGAGCGCCTCCCCCAAATCCGTTATAATCAGCAAATTCGCTGTCAGTCGGGCGGCCAATAGAGGCCAAAAACTGATCGTCGATCAATTCTTGTCCCTGAAAGTCTATAAACGCGTAATTTCAACCCCGTCCCCCTTCAGCCCTCTTTTTAGGTGACATGTAATTCGGCATGTTTGCCCAGAACAAACAACGTACGTTCCATTGTCGGAAATTTGGTTCCATGATGTGGGTCGAGGATACGACGCACCACTTTCTCGTGAGTACCCATTTTGCGGGCAAGTTCAGACTTGGAAATGCCGGTTTCCTTCATAGCCTGATAAAGAGCGGCTTTCATGGCCGTTTGCATAGGAACGGGAACCAGCTTTTCCCCTGTCTTGCATTTGGATGGTACGGGTAACTCATCACCGCGGCGAATACGCCCCGCCATAGCCTCTTCTATGCAGTCGGCAGCCTCAGTCAGACATTCCTCTACGGTATCTCCTTGAGTGTTAGCCTCAGGCACATCACGAAAGATAACGGTAAAACCGCCATCTACTTCATCTGGTATCAAGGTTGCAGGATAAATAAATTGGTTCATGTTCAACCTCAGTTAGATATCTTCTTTTTTCAAGCCAAGTTGCTTGAGCATAGCGTAAAGTTCCAGTTTTCAGCTCTTCTTTCGGATTGCGAACAATGGTATGGTGATCGCCCAAGTATAAGGTTCCGTGACTGCCTTTTCCTCTTTCGGCCATCCACTGAACATACATATTGTGTTGTTTACCGTATTTGCGAATCCGTTTGATGAACTCATTACCTTTCATGTGGATTACTATCGGACAATTATGTCCGAATGTCAAGTGCCATTCTGATTTTTTTCGATGATAATGCAAAACTTGACGAAGGTAACTTTGACAGTCTCGTGTCTCGTAAAAAGCTATATTATACTGCTTCGCGGCACTGTAATCGAAAACAACTTGTCAATCATATCAAAAGGTTATGTGATTTAGTTGTTTGAAGGTCAAAATTTGGAATTACTACCACAAGTTGTTGGTATAGTAAAAGTAGTAAATATACCATATATTGTGTCAGCTAAAATTTCGCCGGACTTTTTACGAAACCATCAACTTTGACATACTGAAAAATCGGTTTGAATTCATTTGATAGGTTGCTGGTTGCACAGGCTAACCAAAATAGTTTGCTGATCGTTACAAAAGACAGCAATATTGATAAGTATGAGGTGGAGACTTTCTGGATGTAGTTTGGTCGAGACAACATTTTTGTTGATAAGTTGTTAATCTACACGGTATATTAATAGCTATGTTTAAAAGAACCCTGCAAAATCGATTGCCGGAAACCAGCTTTTTCCTTTTTGGGCCGAGGCAAGTGGGTAAAAGCACCCTGCTTTACAATGAAAAACCTCGTTTGATTATTGACCTTCTCAACCCGGAACTTCAGTTGTCCTAAAACAAAACCCCAAATCTTCTGAGACATCAAATAGACGATCTTGAGCCTGACGGCGGGGATAGAATACTTATTGATGAAATCCAGCGCGTCCCGAAACTTCTGGATATCGTACACTCTCTCATGGAGCGGAGACCTGATCTTCAATTTATTCTGTGCGGCTCTTCTGCCCGAAAACTACGGCACGGGGCCTCCAATCTCCTCGGAGGAAGGGCTTTATATCGTACAATGCACCCGTGTAACCCTTGACGAATTGTCCAGTGACTTTAACCTTCAATGGGTTCTGTCATACGGTTCACTCCCAAAAATCTACAGAGCCCTCAAGCAAAATAAAACAAAGGAAGCCTGTGATTTCCTGAGAGCCTATGTCATCTACCTATCTCAGAGAAGAAATCAAGGCAGAAGCCTTGGTACGCAATTTACAAGGTTTTCAAAATTTTTTAGATGTTGCCGTGTCCCAATATTCTGAACAAGTCAATTTTTCCGCTGTTTCCCGTGATTGCCAGGCGGCGTTATCGACCGTGAAGGAATATTATTCCATTTTGGAAAATACGCTTGTCGGTTTTTTTCTCTATCCATATTTGAAAAGTTCAAGAAAACGCATGAGCCACCAACCGAAATTCTATTTTTTCGACAATGGCGTAACACGGACTCTCTTAGGCAGTCTTCAAGACCCACCCACTCCTTTGGAACAGGGGCAACTTTTTGAACAATGGATACTCCAGGAAATTGTTCGTCTCAATGAATACGATCAAAAAGACTGGAAACTGTTTTTCTGGCGGACAAGTCATGGAGCCGAAGTCGATCTTCTCATCAGCCGTGGCGCAAGACTTTTATACGCTATCGAATGTAAATTTAAGCGCCAACGCTCATCAAGCGATTTATCTGGTTTACGATCTTTTCATGACAATCATCCAGAAGTTCCCTGCTTTGTTGTTTCCCCCGTTAAGCAACCCTATCGGTTATCTTTCGCTCGCATCCTTCCTCCAAATAGATTGTTTCAGGAACTGAAGTGAGAAAAATGGCGGGCATCTTGACCCGGAACCTCTGGACATCTGTGAATATTTATTGACAATGTGCTGCCGCCGGCAATACTTTCGCTTAAAACCAAAGGTTTGCAGGCAGGGCCAGTTGAGCAGGGCCACCACCTGCTCAATGTGCGTGGATTTGCCGGTGCGATGCTGCCCTGGATCAAAATCCGGCTGCACATCCAAGATACAAGTTCTTCGAAAAAAGTGGCGAAGAGATTTACAGCACATATCTGGTGTCCCCCTGGTACATCTCCGGAATCCGCTCGGCGTACTTGTTGTCCAGACAGTGCAAGAAGACGCTATATCCAAGGCCGATATGAATCTGTTTACAACCATAGCCAGCCAAATCTCCGCAACGGTAGCGTATACCGGGCTTCTTGAAGACCTGAAAAAGGAGCGGCAGGATAGGCGAGATATAGAAGAAAAGCTTTTAGAAGAAGTAGAAATACACGCTGAAAAAACAGCAAAAAATGGTCTGATCAAGGGCATGCCTGTGTCACCTGGTTTTGCCGAAGATTATACTCACTATTTGGGAGAAAGCATTGGCTTTGACCAGATAGAATATGAGGAGGTAGAAGATGCAGTATCTGAAATCAGCAGGCTTAAAGCTGTGTTTACACGTTCTCAGGAAGAAATCATAGCTCTTACAAAACACGTAAAAGATTTGTCAGGGCAAGATGAAGCGATCATGGATACCCAGGTCATGGCGCTCCAGGACAGGTCATTTAAGAAGAAAATAATAGCGCATATTAATGAAGAAGGCTCTTGTGCCGAATATTCCCTGAAAAAGGCTGTCTTGAAATATGTAGAGTTTTTTTAAAGAAGTCAGTATCTGTGGTGAGGCGGCCTCCAATCCTCGCTGCGTCTATCTTTTTACAGCCATTGAGACAGACAAACTGAGCATGAACCCTGCTTCTATTCCTGTTATAAAAGATTTAATCAGGAAAGTAAGATTGACTGATACAAAGAAAGCTTTAAACCGTGTGTTATTAATGGAAGATTCCAGGGAGATTACAAGCTATTTCGACAAAATCCTGCCATCAACTATTAGGAACGTGGACGAAATAACTTCCCCAAGTAGGCGCATAGCTTTGGGTCAAATTTGTTCGATAGCAAATCTCAAAAGTTGATGGAATAGCCTATCTGTTTTGATATTTTTGTGATTTGAGATCGGGCAAAAGGTGGTCTGAAGCTGTGATGCATAGTTGGGGACCCTATGTGTCAGGGTAGATGTCGCCTCGATTGAGTTAAAAAAATTATAATTTGATAGGGCGATGGAGAGGTCACATGATCACGGAATATTCACAAGAATTTAAAGAATCAATACTGCAAACATCCCGGGTTCAACGGTAGCAACCTGGGTTAGGAACTACAAAAAGAAAAAAAAGAAAAAGAAAATTTCAGAGACGCGGCCAATGACCGTATCACTGTAATTCCTTAAACGAATGGCTTTAAATCTTAAGCGAATGCCATTGCCCCATAGATCCCCCCAGCTTATTTTGTGCAATAAGTCACACTTTACGTCCGAATAAGGTGACGATTATCACACATTTTAACCGAAAACCCTTGACATCGGATTTCATTCCTAGCATTATTCCATCTCATGAAAAGAGATATATACGCAAAATTGTTAGCATGGAAATCATCCCCCAAGAGAAAGCCACTCATTTTGCAAGGCGCCAGGCAAACAGGAAAAACGTTCATACTAAAGGAATTCGGACACGACGAATACAGAAACGTTGTATACTGCAATTTTGAAGAAAATCCCGGCCTCGGCCAGTTTTTTCAAAGCGATCTGAACCCTGAGCGAATACTGGCGGAGCTTTCCATTTATATGAATCTGGAGATTCGCCCAGGAGCTGATCTGGTTATCTTCGACGAAATTCAAGCTTCAAATCATGCCTTAAATTCGCTAAAGTATTTCGCTGAACAGAAAAACGATGTTCACATAGCAGCGGCGGGCTCTCTCCTTGGCGTGAAACTGTCTGGCCCAGGATCATTTCCGGTAGGGAAGGTGAATTTTCTTTATCTCTATCCAATGACATTTTTGGAATTTCTCGATGCTATGGGGGAATTTAGATACAGAAAGCTGCTTGAAAATATCGAATCTCTTGTTCCGATTACTGAAGCGTTTCATTTGCATCTGATCAATATACTTTGCCATTATTATTTTGTTGGGGGGTATGCCGGAAGCTGTCAAGCAGTTTGTCGAGACTGGTAATGGACTGGAAACCAGAGTGATTCAGGAAGAAATTATCAAATCATATGTTTTGGATTTTGGGCTACCAACGTAAGGCGGGACAGCCTGTAAATTCAATCAGTTAGCAAGCCCTTGATTTTGCTTGATCGTGGAATTGCTATAGAGCCAAAATGGCGAAAAATGTCCCGCTTTAAGTTGGTTGCCAAGCATGTACCGGCAGCCAATATACCTAAGCTTACACTAATTTGGAATTCTATAACCAGGCATCTGGCAAGGGAAAACAAAAAGTTCGTTTTTTCTGCCATTAAGAAAGGAGCACGGGCCCGTGAGTATGAAAATGCCCTGATCTGGCTGGAAGACACCGGCCTGATTTACAGGGCAAAAGCGGTTGAAACCGCTAAACATCCTCTTATGCATTATGCGGACATAAGTTGTTTTAAGGTATATGCCCTGGATATCGGATTGTTGGGGGCCATGGCAGGTATAGTGGACCCCAAAAATGCGACAATATGTTAAGGTGTGATTCTAAACAAACAGGAGAAACCAAATGAAAAAGAGTTATACCAAAGATTTTAAGGCTCGGGTTGCGCTGGATGCTATAAAGGGGCAAAAGACAGTGAATGAACTGGCAACTGAATACGGAATCCATTGCAACCAAATCGGCCAGTGGAAGAAAAAACTGATCACTGAATCAACAGAAATTTTTTCACAAAACAGGGGTCGTGATTCAAAGGCCCATGAGGCTGAAAAAGATCGCCTATACCAGCAGATCGGAAAGCTTCAGGTTGAAGTAGACTGGTTAAAAAAAACAGTTGGCTACAGAACATGAGCGTGTTTGAGAAACGGAGCTGTATAGATACTGATCTATTTCCAGTTAAGCATTGCCTGTCAATGTAAGTCAATGTAAGTAAGTCATAGACCACCGGTAAAACCGGTGGCTTGAAATGTGAACCGCTCAAAGCGGATTAAAATAAGCGCCACCTAAAGGTGACAGGCAATCTACTCGTCAAGAAGATTGAGCTGATCAATCCTGCGATCTTCTTTTTCCTGTTCTTTAATATACTTGCGTATAACCTCTTCATCCCTACCAACTGTGGATACGTGATAACCACGCGCCCAAAAATGCTGGC